>DASXRU010000021.1:0-9179 GCA_036506395.1 Pyrinomonadaceae bacterium
ACTTTTTAGCCAAAGCAGGTCGCCGCGTGCTGTTGCATCCGCTGCCGCTTTACAACAACAGTGTCGGCGCAAACGACATGGGAATGATGAACGGCGCACGGAGTGTGGCTGAGTTGTTGGATGCTACCGGCGATAGCCTGCGGGCAATGTACATCGCGGGCAGTTTTCTGCCGGAGCAATTACGCGGGCGCGAAGAAGCGCTGGGCAAACTAGACTTGCTTGTGGTGCAGGAACTTTTTGAAGCCGACACCACGGCCTTTGCTGATGTGGTCTTCCCCGCGGCCTCGTTTGCTGAAATTGACGGCACCTTCACTAATAACGACGGCTTTGTGCAGCGCGTGCGCCAATCGATACCGCCGGTACACCAGGCCAAGCCGGATTGGATGATCACGGCCCAACTGGCCAAAGAGTTGGGAGTCGATTTTGGATTTCAGATGTCGGCTGGCGCTGTCTTTCGCGAAATTGCCCAGCGGGTGCCGGCATATGCCGAATTGCGCTATCCGCTTCTAAAGGACGAAAGCAAGCCGGTCCAGGTGAAACACCTGGTTGCCGCAAAGCGCGATCTGTCTGCTGAGCTGGAAACTGTCCAGCGTTCGGTTGAGGAACTGCATGAATCGACGGAGAAGATCAGCGAGACGCCGGCGGTGGGCCACGAACTCTTCAAGATTGGCACGCTGACTGACAAGGTGCCGCAGTTTCACCTGCTGGCGGCAGGCAATCCCGAGCCGGAGACTTTCCGAATCTCGCCGCTGTATCAGATTACCGTGGATGCCGATTTGCGACGGGAAGTAGCGCCGTTGACTTCCTAGCGTCTGTGCCAACGCACAACCATTCGAAATCGGCAATTGGAAATCGGCAATCGGCAATGAACTAATGGACTGGAACAACCAATATATCCATTCAGTTGTGATGCTCGTGGCGATTACCGTCGCCTTCCTGACGATCATGCTGCTGGTGGCCTTCACGGTGCTCGCCGAACGTCGCGTGCTGGGGTTCATTCAGGGTCGCTTGGGCCCAAACCGGGTCGGCCCCGGCGGCATCCTCCAGCCCTTCGCCGACTTCATTAAAACAATGGTCAAGGAAGACCTCGTTCCCGATCAGTCAACCAGGTTCGTTTTTCTGCTGGCCCCGATGATTGCGGTGATCACCGCCATGATGGCCATCATCGTCTATCCCTTTGGGCCGACAATTACTCTTCCTTTTCTTGGGACGTTTCCGCTGCGCATTGCGCAATTCGACGTGGCACTGCTTTACGTGCTGGGCGTCACGTCCGTTGGAGTTTACGGAATTGCCCTGGCTGGTTGGTCGTCCAACAACAAGTACAGCTTGATGGGTGGTCTGCGTTCATCGGCCCAAATGATCTCCTACGAGCTATCGTTGGGTTTGTCACTGGTTGGTGTAGTCATTATGTCCGGCACGCTGGACATCTACCATATCGTCGAGCAGCAGTCAGGCTGGTTCGGCATGCACTGGAACATCATCTATCAACCCCTCGGCTTCATCATCTATTTGATTTCCGCGATAGCCGAGACGAACCGCGTGCCCTTTGATCTGCCCGAGGCGGAAACAGAGCTGGTGGCGGGATTTCACACCGAGTACAGCTCGATCAAGTTTCTGCTCTTTTTCAACGCCGAGTACATAAACATGATCACGGTGTCGATGCTGGCGACGACACTTTTCCTGGGCGGCTGGAATGGTCCCGGCGTCGCACAGTTTCCTTTGCTTGGGGTCCTTTATTTCTTCGCCAAGATTCTATTCTTTTTATTTCTGTACATCTGGTTGCGCGGCACATTGCCGCGTTTTCGCTTCGATCAGTTGATGAGCTTTGGTTGGAAGTTTCTGCTCCCGGTAGCAATTCTGAACATTATTTTGACAGCGACCCTGGCAATGTTTGGCTGGATATGAACTCGGGTAAAGTGGCTACAAATGATTTCTTCTCTTCTTTTCATACTTTTTGCGGGCATGGCCATTGGCTGCGCTGTTTCGGTCGTCGTGCAGCGCCATCCACTCTACGGCGCGATTTCGCTGGTCGGGGTTTTCATTTCGCTCGCCTGTTTGTACGTTACCCTGGCCGCGCCCTTTATCGCCGCTGTGCAGGTCATTGTCTATGCCGGAGCGATTATGGTCCTGGTCGTGTTCGTGATCATGCTGCTGAACGTCCAGCGCGAAGAACGCAGGCGCCCGCGCCTGCGTTTTCTTGTCGGCGCCGCAGTGGCGTTGGCGGGAGTTTTGTTCGCCGAGGCCGCATTCATCATCTACTTTGTGCAGGCTTCTCCAGCCACTCCTCGGAACAATGCATCGGATATAGGGCTGACTTTCTCAATCGGGACGGGATTGTTTACGCAGTACCTTCTGCCTTTCGAGATCACTTCGTTGTTGCTTTTGATGGCAATCGTCGGCGCCATGACCCTGGCGCGGAGCGGCGGTCTTTTGCGTCCAAACTTGGCCGTCGTGCCGGGCGCACAGGTATTGGCCCCGGACGTGATTAATCCCCGCGCGCCTGCCGGTGCAGGACTAATCGTAACGACGACAAGCGATGAGGCGGCTCGGGTGTTAGGGGTCGAAGGAACGCATCGCGTTCGAGACGAAGAATAATAAGAGATTAAGCGCACGTCTTTAGAGTTAGGTTACTTCCTAACAATCGACAATCGGCAATAGGCAATAGGCAATGGCGCCACAACTTTCATGGTATCTGGCTCTTTCCGCGGTGCTCTTCACGATTGGCGCCGCGGGCGTGTTGATTAAGCGCAACGTAATTTCGATGTTCATGTGCATCGAGTTAATGCTGAACGCAGTCAACCTGACGTTTGTGGCTTTCTCAAGTTTTTTCCGCGACGTGTCCGGGCAGCTGTTCGTGTTTATTGTGATGACGGTTGCAGCGGCCGAGGCCGCAGTGGGACTGGGTATCATCATCACGGTCTTCCGCAATCGTGAATCGTTGAATGTGGACGATGCCAGTATTTTGAAGTTATAGCGCGGCGGCTCTGCCGCCTGATGTGCGGAATGGCTCTGCCTTTCCGATCCGGCTTATTTCCAGATGAAGGAGGCTATGCCTCCGATCAGAGGCGCAGCCTCTGGGAAGCAAGGGCTTAACGGAAGGCCGCAGGCCTTCCGCACATCAGACGGCCGAGCCGCGGGCGGAATCAACGACTAACTAATTAATGCAGAACAATCTTCTCAGTCTGATTATCTTCGCACCACTTGCCGGTGCGGCCATTAATTGGTTCGCCGGCCGAAAACTGCGCAATGAAAGATTCATCGGCGCAGTCGCCTGCGGCTCGGTGGGTCTTTCAACCATCCTTGCTTTCTTTCTCGCTTTCAAAGCAGACGGCGCGCTCCGTTCCAGCGCGCCAATCATGGACCACTTGTGGACCTGGATCCAGGTGGGCACGTTTCGCGCGGATTTCGGCCTGGCAATGGATCGCCTGAGCGGCATCTATGCGCTCTTCGTTACTTTCGTCGGGCTCTTGATTCATATTTTCGCTACCGGCTATATGCGGGGCGACCCGGGTTATTATCGCTTCTTCGCTTATCTGAATCTCTTCATGTTCGCGATGCTCACGCTCGTGCTCGCGGACAACTTTCTGCTGATGTTCGTAGGTTGGGAAGGTGTCGGGCTCTGCTCTTACCTGCTAATCGGTTACTACCTTGACCGCGCCGAAGCGGCGCCGGCGGCGAAAAAAGCCTTCATCGCTAATCGCGTGGGCGACTGGGGATTTGTGCTCGGAATCCTGCTCGTCTTTTTCATGACGGGGACGATTAGCTTCTTCGCCAAGCCGGAGCTGGGCGTAACCAGCGCGCTGCAGGTCATAGGCAACATGGCCCCCGACGCATTCAACTGGAAAGCAATCTTCGTGGGAGGCGGCAGCATCACCGCGATTGCGATTCTTCTCTTTATCGGCGCCACCGGAAAGAGCGCGCAGATTCCTTTGTTCGTTTGGCTGCCCGACGCTATGGCCGGCCCAACCCCGGTGTCGGCTCTGATTCACGCAGCCACAATGGTTACGGCGGGCGTCTACATGGTGGTGCGCTGTTCCGCGATTTACACCCACGCACCTTTCGCGATGTTCCTGATGGCGATCATCGGAGCGGCCACGGCGCTGTTCGCGGCCACCATCGGCCTGGCGCAGAACGACATCAAGAAAGTGCTGGCCTACTCAACCATTTCGCAGCTTGGTTACATGTTTCTCGCCTGCGGCGTCGGCGCTTTCACCGCCGCGATCTTTCACGTGATGACGCACGCCTTTTTCAAAGCCCAACTTTTCCTCGGCTCAGGCTCTGTCATCAATGGCATGCATCACGAACAAGACATGCGCCGCATGGGTGGCTTGCGCAAATACATGCCGATTACCTGGCTGACGATGTGCGCGGGCTGGTTGGCGATTTGCGGAGTACCGTTCTTCGCCGGCTTTTTTTCAAAGGACGAAATCCTCTGGAAGACCTGGAGCGCTGCCGGTTCAGGCATTCCGCCCGGCTTCGGCAAAGTACTCTGGTTCATCGGTGCGGTGACGGCTCTCCTCACCGCGGTTTACATGACGCGCTTGATGGTATTGACGTTCTGGGGCAGCGAAAGATTTCGCGAAAAGGATGTAACGCAAACTGTTAGTTTGCGTCATGACACCGAACACGCTCAACACGAACCGCAAACTGACAGTTTGCGCCACGAGCCGCACGAATCGCCACTATCGATGACCGTGCCTCTGATTGTGCTGGCGGTGTTGTCGACCATCGGCGGGTTCCTCGGCGTCCCTTATGCGCTCAGCTCGCTTATCGGGGGGCATCCTGAGAACTATTTTGAGCGAACACTCGAACCGGCTATCAGTAGCGTGCCGGAAGGAACCGGCATTGGCGAGGATAAATCCGGCGAAGTGCGTTGGCTTTCTCCAAAGCCTCAAGCGGTGGATAGCGGTCCTGCATTTTCCGCGAATGGCCCGATCAACGCAGCCGGCGAGCCGATTCCCGCTGCTGAGGAGATTTCACAGGAGCGCCTGTTCGCGCTCGTTTCGGTATTGGTGGCGCTGGCCGGTATCGGGATTGGCTGGCTCATGTTTCAGCGCCAGCCGCTGCGTCGCATGCCGAGTCTGCTGGAAAACAAATACTACGTTGACGAAATCTACGACGCCGCAGTTATCAATCCGATTAATACTGTCTCGCGCGAAGGCCTTTGGAAGATTTTCGACGTAGGCGTAATCGACGGACTGGTGGATGGATTGGGCCGCATCGTGACTGACGCCGGCGCCATCGCGCGCTACCTCCAGGGCGGATTTGTGCGTGGTTATGCCGCGATCATCCTGCTGGGAGCGCTGCTTGTCATCGGATACTTCGCCTATACCGGTGTTCACGGTCTTCAGTTACTGGTCCGTTAGCAAATGCAACACTACCTGTTAACTATTCTGATTCTGCTGCCCGTGGCCGGCGCCATCACGCTGGCGGGCTATAGGCTTGTGCGCGGTGATAAGGCTGACGACTATAGATGGATTGCAATGGTTGTTTCGATTGTCACCTTTGCGCTCTCGCTGTTTATGATCGGCGGCGCAAGGGCAAATGCCTCGTCCTTCCGCTTTGAACAGAATGTGTCATGGATTGCATCGATCGGGGCGCACTATCACCTCGGAGTCGACGGCATCAGCTTGTGGCTCGTCTTGCTGACGACGCTCTTGATGCCGATCGCGATTCTCTCAAGCTGGACAGCTGTTAGAAAGCGCGAGCTTTCTTATTACATTTTCCTGCTGCTGTTGGAAGCGGCGATGATTGGCGTCTTCGTATCTCTCGACTTGCTCCTGTTTTATGTTTTCTTCGAGGCCTCGCTGATACCAATGTTCTTCCTGATTGGTATCTGGGGCGGCGAGCGGCGGATTTACGCGGCGGTGAAGTTCTTTATTTACACTGCGGTCGGAAGTCTGCTGATGCTGGTGGGAATCATCGCGCTTTATTTCATGTACGGCTCGTTCGACTACGCGACAATCATTGAAGCGATGAAGCAGGCGCCGAACCTTCTGTCGGCGCGCGCGGAGTTTTGGCTGTTCCTGGCTTTCGCCCTGGCCTTCTGCATAAAGGTGCCGCTGTTTCCCTTTCACACCTGGTTGCCGGACGCGCATACCGAGGCGCCCACCGCCGGTTCAGTCATACTCGCCGGGGTCCTGCTCAAGATGGGGACATACGGCCTGCTGCGATTTAACTTCGGTCTGTTTCCCAGGGCTTCGCGCGACTTTGCCTGGGTGATGATCACTCTGGCCGTCATAGGAATAATCTACGGAGCGCTGGTCGCAATGGTCCAACCCGACGTAAAGCGGCTGGTTGCCTACTCCTCGGTGAGCCATATGGGATTCGTGGTGCTCGGTCTGTTTTCCTTCACCGAGCAGGGAATGCAGGGCGCGCTGTACCAAATGCTGAACCATGGCGTTTCGACGGGCGCGCTGTTTCTTTTTGTCGGCATGATCTACGAGCGGCGACACACGCGAATGATTAGCGATTTCGGCGGCCTGGCGCGGCCCATGCCATGGTTCTCAGCGCTGTTCGTTATCGCGTCGCTGTCGTCGATCGGCTTGCCATTTTTGAACGGCTTCGTGGGCGAGTTTCTGATTATGCTGGGCGCCTGGACCTCGGTGGCAATCCGCCACACCTGGATCGTAACCGGACTCGCTGCCACCGGCGTCATCTGGGCCGCGGTTTACATGTTGTGGATGCTGCAGCGCGTTGTGTTCGGCACCAGGACCAGCGAGGAAAACGCGCGGCTGCGCGATCTTAACGCGCGCGAGGTCGCATTGCTGGTCCCGCTGCTGGTCTTGATGCTCTTCATGGGAGTTTACCCGCGACCTTTTCTCAGCCGCGCCAGCCGCAGCATCGAAGCCGTGCGCGCGCGAGTCCTTACCGAACGGTCGGGAGGTTCCTACGAGGCGGCTGTTTTGCAAGAAGGCAAGGACTTCAAAACGAACCGAACGCCGTAGAGTTTATGAAAGTTTTATTCGTCACGATCTCACTTTGTGGTTTCTTATACTGTTTCGCGCGGCCGGGTGAGCTAACGCCACTACCTCCGCCGGTAACAGAGTCGACGATCAAGCTAACCGGTATCGATGGGCAGAAGTATGACCTGGCTCAGATGCGAGGCAACGTGGTGCTGGTTTCGTTCGGCGCCACCTGGTGCATACCATGCAGCCAGGAGTTGCGCGCCCTCGAGGATCTGAAACGCGAGTACAAAGACAGGCCGGTAAGGTTTTTCTGGGTCGACATAGAACGGACGGATACCGTCTCCGACAAGGAATTACAAAAGTTCGCCCGCGAACGAAAGCTGACTTTCCCTGTGCTTCGCGACCCGACGCAAATGACGTTTGCCCAATTCTCCAGACGCATCCGCTTACCGATGATTGTGTTCTACGACAAGGAAGGCCGCCTTGATAATCCGGTACACTTTGGTATGTCGTCGGCCGAAGTTTACAAGAACCGGATGCGGGAACGTCTGAACAAGCTGTTGTAGTAGAACCGAATACGATGGCTCCTTTGCCAGCACTTCAGGCCATGACGACTGACGTCAATCTTTCGCTGATCATGCCGGAGTTAATAGTCGGCCTGGCGGCTGTTCTGGTGATGCTGGTAGATGCCTTCGCGCGCCCGCGGCAACGCTGGCTCACCGGGGGCCTCTCGCTCGTAGCACTGGGCGGCGGGGCTGTCGCGTCCATATGGTTGGGACTCGGCTGGTCCGGTCCCCGGACTGCTTTCAACGGCATGATAGTGCTGGACGACCTGCGGCTTGGCTTCACCTTCATCTTTCTGCTGGTCTCGGCGCTAACGATTCTGATCTCTATGATCTGGGTCGAGCAGGAGAAACTGCCGGCGGGCGAGTTTCATGCGCTATTGCTCTTTGCCACCTGCGGAATGATGTTAATGGCCTCGGGCGGCGATTTGGTTATCATTTTTCTCGGCCTTGAGATTCTGTCTATCGCTACCTACGTGATGGCTGGCTTTCGCCGCACCGACGTGCGCTCGAACGAATCGTCGATGAAGTACTTCATTCTCGGCTCGTTTTCATCGGCGTTCCTGCTTTACGGTATCGCTCTGATCTACGGCGCGACGGCAACTGAAACCGGGCTGCCCGGCACAACTAACATAAGCGAGATTGCGGCGCGACTAAGCCAGTCACTCTACCCATCGCTGCTGTTCGCCGGCGCCGCCATGCTGCTGGTCGGATTCGGTTTCAAGATTGCCACTGCGCCTTTTCATGTCTGGACTCCCGACGTTTATGAAGGCGCGCCCACTCCGGTGACGGCTTTCATGGCTACCGGATCAAAGGCCGCCGGGTTTGCTTCATTCCTGCGTGTCTTCCTGATTGGCTTTCCCATCGCCGCGGTAACCGCGAGCACTGCGGGGTACGCGCACAAGACGTGGCTCGCCACCCTGGTCGTGCTCGCTGTCTTAACAATGACAATTGGAAACGTCGTGGCCATTGTGCAGAACAACGTCAAGCGGATGCTGGCATACTCTTCGATTGCGCATGCCGGCTATGCTCTGGTGGGATTCGTTGCGGCGGGCGCCAGCGCGGATTTGGATCAGCGGAATGCCGGCATCGCTGCGGTAGTTTTCTACATGTTGACCTACGCCATCATGACCCTCGGCGCCTTTGCGGTCGTGACGCTGATTGCGCGCGGCGGTGATCGGCGCGCTGAAGTGGAAGACTACAACGGCATAGGCTTCATCGCGCCCGGGCTCGCCTTCGCACTTTCGCTCTTCCTGCTGAGCTTGTTGGGTATGCCTCTGACTGCCGGCTTCATGGGCAAGATCGCGGTCTTTCGCGCGGCGGTGAACCAGGGCTACGTCGGCCTGGTGATTATTGGCGTGCTCAATACGGCTGTTTCGGCCTACTACTATCTGCGATTGATCATTGTCATGTTCTTTCGCGACCGCCTGACACCCTGGAGCGCGCCTCGTATCCCCGCAAGTCTGGCAGTGGCGCTGATCATCGCAGTCATCGGCGTTTTGTACCTGGGCATTTTCCCGGGCCGGGTGCTAAACGCTCTGCAAACCAGGGCCTCCACTTCAGTTTCGATGCGCTGATGAACCCGGGACAAGTGATCGCCTATGGCCTCGTCTGCTGTAGCCACAACTTCAACCGTACAACTTGCGGAAGAGATCAAAGCTGAGCTCGGCGAAACCTGGATTCCCACCATCTACCGCGAGCGCATTCA
>DASXRU010000022.1:0-17197 GCA_036506395.1 Pyrinomonadaceae bacterium
GGCGATCATTTCAGGTCGACGGGTTTGGATTTGGTCCAGAAAGAATATTGCCGCCGGTGAAGAGATAGCCTACGATTATGGTAAGGAATATTTTGACGACATCATAAAACCTGAAGGCTGTAAATGCATCAAGTGTCGTTGCCAACGGAAGAGGTCCAGAACGAAAAGTCCTCGACCCAAGTAGGACAAACCTGTAAGTTGCTCAGGATCCACCGAACGAAAATTCGTCTTATGCGCCTCTGACAAAAACTATGGAAAATAAGCATCCCACTCTTGCTAACGGAAAAGTATGCTACATCGAGATTCCGGCTCTCGACATCACCAAGTCGGTATCTTTTTACAAAGAAGTTACCTGATCGAGGCTAATGATCTCGACGAAGCGATTGGGGTCGCCGAAAGGATTCCACCCGCGCGATTCGGTACCGTCGAAATCCGGCCGGTGATGGAGATTGGGGAGCTGCCGGAGAACTAAATGTTTTGTTCAGGATGTCGATCCGGACGGTGGCTGTTCGACTAACAAGTACGAGGAAGACAAAGGAAGGTAGGATGAAATGTCAAATCCATTTGTGCATGTAGAGCTCAACACAACGGACGTCGATAAGGCGAAGAAGTTTTATAGCCAATTATTTGACTGGGAACTCGAAGACATGGCAATGGGTCCCAGCGATACCTACACAATCATCAAGGTCGGAGATGGGACCGGCGGCGGACTACTGAAGAATCCGATGCCCGGCGTCCCTTCATTTTGGTTGGCCTATGTCCTGGTGGACGATATCGGCGGGGCGACGAAGAAAGCCGAATCCCTGGGCGCGAAGATTGTGAAGAACTCCCTCGAAGTTCCGGGCATGGGCTGGCTCAGCATCATTGCCGATCCGACCGGGGCCGCGTTGGGTCTCTGGCAACCAAAAACAGCTGAGCATAGCGATTCAAGCGCTGCTTGATTGATGACTCCCTCTCCCTTTGGGAGAGGGTTGGGGAGAGGGGTTGAGGTGGCACGTGCAGCTACGCCCCTCTTCCCCAGCCCTTTTCCCAGAGGGAGAAGGGGAAAAACATAAAAAGGAGAAACTACGATGCGATTCATGATTATTGTAAAGGCCAACGAGGACTCGGAAGCAGGCGTGATGCCAAGCGAGAAAATGCTTACCGAAATGGGAAAGTTCAATGAAGAGCTGGCGAAAGCCGGCGTGATGCTTGCGGGCGATGGGCTCCACCCCAGCTCGAAAGGCACGCGTGTAAAGTTTTCAGGCGGGAAGCGAATCGTGACCGATGGGCCCTTTGCCGAAACGAAGGAATTGATCGCCGGCTTCTGGCTGTGGCAGGTGAAGTCGAAGGAAGAGGCGATCGAGTGGCTCAAGCGGGCTCCCTTCGAGGACAACACCGAGGTCGAGATTCGCCAGCTGTTCGAGGCGGAAGACTTCGGCAAGGAGTTTACTCCCGAGCTCAGGGAGCAGGAGGAGCGTGTGCGCGCGCAGGTGGCTGCGAAGAAGAGCTGATAACAAGTTTTCTATCCCCCCTCTCCTTATTGGGAGAGGGGTTAGGGGAGAGGGACTGACGCGTACAAGCCCCCCACCCCAACCTCCCCCAAAGGTGGAAGGAGATCGACCATATCGACAAACTAAAGTTTGTCGGACAATAGAACCAAAGGAGTGTAAAACATGCAATTGAATCCATATCTTCTTTTCAACGGAAATTGCGAAGCAGCGTTCAAGTTCTATGAGCAGGTTCTCGGAGGAAAAATTGAAGGAATGCTGACCCACGCAGGGACGCCGGCGGAGCAACAAGTACCGGCTGAATGGCGCGATAAGATCCTTCACGCGCGGATGACGGTAGGCGACACAGCACTAATGGCTTCCGATGCTCCGCCGGGGCGCTATGACCAGCCAAAAGGTTTTTCTGTATCGATCATGCTAAAGAACGTGGCTGATGGAGAACGCATCTTTAACGCATTGGCGGAAAACGGCACCGTGCAGATGCCGTTTCAGCAGACCTTCTGGTCCCCAGGTTTCGGCATGTGCGTTGATCGATTCAACATACCGTGGATGGTTAACTGCACGCCGGCCGCGTAGCCGCCGGTGTGTCTAAAGAAACATTAGCCACAGATTTGCACCGATTAGCACAGATCAGCCCCAAACAGATTTAGACAATTTAAGGACAAAAACTGGTAAGCGTTCCCACAGTTTGATAGTTCCATCCGTGTCTATCCGTGAAAATCTGTGGCTGAACCTCTGCTCAATTTTAGATTGCGAGGTACCTGGAGGAAAGGTTAATGCAAACGGAAACTGCTCCCGTCTCTAAGAAGATGCTCTGGACTGGACGCATCATTAGCGCGCTGCCGGTGCTGTTCCTGCTCATGGACGGCATCATGAAGTTGGTCAAGCCGGCGATAGTAGTGGACGCCACTGTTCAGTTGGGATATCGCCAGAAGGTAATTCTTCCCCTTGGGATCGTCTTGCTCAGCTGTACAGTTCTTTACATGATTCCGCGTACTTGTATACTTGGCGCGATTCTGCTGACGGGTTATCTTGGCGGCGCGGTTGCTACCCATGTGCGAGTTGGTGAAGGTCCGTTTCCGGTGCTTTTCCCGGTCATTTTAAGCGTGCTGCTTTGGGGAGGACTTTGGTTGCGCGATGTCCGGCTGCGCGCATTGATTCCACTGCGAAGTTAACCCTGCTGTGCGGGAGTAGTATCAGCAACTCAGGAGAAACTGATTTGATCGTTTTGCATACTCAGCTGAATTGCAGATACGGGAAAAACTTCGCCGAATATTCGGGAGATAAACTATGAACATGAACCAAGCCGTAAAGGTCACGTACTTCCTGCTTCGTATCGTCTCGGGTGTGTTGTTCTGCACCTCTGGGGGCCTGATTCTGTTCGGCTGGTTTGGCGGAATGCCCGGCCAGCCTGGCAGGCCACCCCTTACGTCCCAGATGGGCATCGGTGGGGTGCTTGAATTCCTGGGCGGCATCTTGATCACCCTTGGCCTTCTAACACGACCGGTCGCATTTATCCTGTCAGGCATGATGGCGGTCGCGTACTGGCAGTTTCATGCGCCGAATGGCGCGTGGCCGCTTACGAACCAGGGTGTGCCCGCCGTCCTGTTCTGTTTCATCTTTCTGTACATGGCAGCGAAGGGCGGCGGCGACTGGAGCCTCGACGCGCTGCTCCGGCGCAAACGCGGGACGACTTCGCGCGCAGAGTAATTCAGGACGCCGGCAATTTATCCGCAGATTACACAGATTCCGCAGATTCAAAATCATTCTGGGAAAAAGTCTACTCCTAAACTCTGCGTCCTCTTCCTTTTCCTAATCGGTGTAATCTGCGTAATCTGTGGATAAATGATCGTTCACCTGATCGACGGCACCTACGAGCTCTTTCGTCACTTCTATGGGCTCCGGCGCTTTAAGAAAACCGATCCGCCATATGGGGCGGTAGCGGGCGTGCTCCGCACGGTGGCGAAAATGCTCGAGGACGGCGCGACGCACATCGGAGTCGCCACGGATCACGTCATCGAGTCGTTCCGCAACGGCCTTTGGCCACAGTACAAAACCGGCGCAGGCATTGAGCCGGTCCTGCGCGCGCAGTTCGTTCCACTCGAGGAGTCGCTTGCGGCAATGGGCGTCGCCGTATGGCCCATGATCGAACTCGAGGCCGACGACGCGCTCGCCTCCGCGGCACACCTGGCGGCCCGGGATGCGCGAGTGCAGAAGGTGTGCATTTGGACGCCGGACAAGGATCTCGCGCAATGTGTCGTCGGAGATCGTGTGGTTCAGGTGGATGGCAGACGCGGACTGATTCGAGATGCGGACGCGGTGCTCGCCAAGTTTGGTGTTGCGCCGCCGTTTATCCCGGACTATCTCGCCCTGGTGGGTGACGCCGCAGATGGCTATCCGGGAATCGCGGGCTACGGACCCAGGACAGCCGCCCAACTCATAAACCGTTACGGCAGGCTCGAAGACTTCCCGCTCGAGACGTTTAATGCTGACAACCGCGAGAGCGCACTGCTCTTCAAGAAGCTGGCGACGCTCAGAATCGACGCGCCACTCTTTGATGATGTGGAACAACTGCGTTGGCGCGGAGCGACGGCTTCGTTCCAGTCAGTGGCTGACAAGATCGGCGACGCGCGCGTGGCGAAGCGTGTGCTTGATCTGACGCGATCCTTTGAGTAGTGGTCAGTTTGGAATCTACTGAGCACCTCCTTACTGGGAGCGCGGGCGCCCCCGCCCGCAATGAGCGCGAAGCGCGAACAGATTTTTACAACCAACAATCTTGCCATCATGCTCGGATTAAGAGAGGGGCTATACCAGATGCCTTGCTAGAACCGAATTTCGCATCTGCAGCGCGTTGCGGGTGAGGGTGCCCGCACTTCCAGTAAAATCATCCGGGTAAACTGGATGACACTGATTAAGGATCTACCTCAAGCGAAACTTCGCGTAGCAGGCTGGCACTCTCGTGGATATCTGCCACACTACGACGGGCGAGAACTACCACAATTTATCACTTTGCACCTCGCTGATTCCGTACCCAGGTCCGTCATCGAAACATGGAAACGAGAGCTGGATACTGAAAACTCCACTAAGGATAAAATGCTCCTGTGCGCACGTATTGAAAAACATGCAGACCAGGGATATGGAGAAGCTTTCCTGCAAGATCATCGCGTGGCGGAAATGCTTCAAAGGACGCTCCTGAATAATGACGGGAAGAAGTATCGATTGTCCGCCTGGGTCGTAATGCCTAATCATGTTCATCTTCTCGCTACACGATTCGTGATCTGTGCACTGGCAGAAATCATGCAATCGTTTAAATCCATTACGTCGCACAAAGCGAACAGGACTTTGGGGCGAAGCGGGCAATTCTGGATGCCCGATTATTTCGACCGATACATTAGAAATGCGAAGCACTTCAAGAGGGTTGTTGAATACATTGAAAACAATCCGGTGAAGGCCGGATTGTGGTTGCGACCCAGTGACTGGCCCTATAGCAGCGCTTGGTTCCGCGCCCGTTCAACTAAGTAATCAGATTCAAACGCGAACACTGGGAGCGCGGGCGCCCTCGCCCGCATCTGCGTGCCAAGAGGCATGACGCGTTTCGAACTATTCGCGCTTCGCGCTCATTGCGGGCGAGGGCGCCCGCGCTCCCAGTGTTCACGTTGCTCGAAAACTCCAGCGTAAGCGCTACGCAACATCGGTTTTACTAGAGTCCAGCGAACGATGCGCAGTATGATGCACGACGCATCGCTACACTGGAGGAAACGATCATGAAACTCAACGAGTATTTGCTAACTGAGATGGACCGGGAGGTGGAACGTTCCCGGCGCGCTTTGGAGCAGGTTCCGGAGGGCAAGTACGACTGGAAGCCGCATGACAGGTCGATGGTATTCGGATATCTGGCGAACATGGTGGCGACGATCCCTTTGTGGATCGCCATGCAGATCACGCAGGACGAACTGGACGTGGCTCCGGCGGACGGCTCGAAAATGGAACAGAAACGGATGGAGACCAGCGATGAGTTGCTGAAGGCCCTCGACAAGGCCACAGCCGGTGCACGCTCTGCTTTCGAGAAGACCACCGAAGATCACTTGAAGACCAACTGGCGCCTGCTGGCTCGCGGACAAGTTGTGATGGAGTCGCCACGCTACGTGATGATCCAGGACACCATCAATCATTGGGTGCATCACCGTGGACAGATGACCGTCTATCTACGCCTGATGGGCGCCAGGGTGCCGGCCTTGTATGGACCATCGGCGGACGACAATTCATTCCAGTAGAGTCGAAGAAGAAAACCGGCGCCCTACTTCATTCTGAGACGCGCTTTATTGCTGGTGTTGCCATGTCAACGTTGCTTCATTGCTGGTAGCGGTTCCAAAATATTGATTGACTCTCCCACCATTCAGTTCTACAACTGTTCCAGGTTGCCTTCTCATAATACCGCCCATTATGTATGAGAGGTTTAAAGAACTAGACGGCACGCATCCCTGGCGGGATGTCAGTCCTGATGGTTATATTGACTATCAAGCGCGCTACCGCCCGCAGGGTCGTGTTCTCTACTTCAATTTCCCTCTGGCCAAAGAGATGGGTCTGATTCCCCTTGACCATCCACCAAGCATTAATAAAGAACTCGAACAAGCTATTCTCGAAACGTTCTCCCTGCAAATCATTAACGAATACGATCTGAGGCACGGGAAGAAGTATCCACCGGAGACGATTAAGCCAGGTAGTTTCATGGCCACTCGTTATCTTCAAACCCAGCACAGCAATAAGCAGGGCAAAACTTCCGGAGATGGTCGCAGCATCTGGAACGGCTTGCAAACTGCCACGCTTACTTTTGACATCTCCAGTCGAGGGACCGGCGCCACAATCCTCAGCCCGGGCGCACAGGAAGCAGACGGCGCGGTCGAAACCGGCAATGAGACGTATGGTTATTCATCGGGCCTGGCGGATTTAGACGAGATGTTGGGAACTGCCTTGATGTCGGAAATCTTCTACCGCCAGGGCATTCCCACCGAACGGTGTCTGGCGGTGATTGGCTTTCCTGACGGCACCGCAATTGGTGTCAGAAGTGCGCCCAATTTGATCAG
This sequence comes from Pyrinomonadaceae bacterium, assembly GCA_036506395.1. GTDB lineage: Bacteria > Acidobacteriota > Blastocatellia > Pyrinomonadales > Pyrinomonadaceae > DASXRU01. The sequence continues at coordinate 6,575 of DASXRU010000022.1, forward strand.
GCCGGCGCACATCTTTCGTTATCTCAAGCAGGGCCGGCACGTTGAGCTCAAGGCATCGGTCGATTACTTCATCGACCGGGAAGTTGAGAACGGGTTCTGGCAGGTTCCGCCTGAAGGAATCGAAAGGTACGAGAAAGCCCTGGATTATCTGGCCCGCTCTTACGGAAAGATGGCTGCCCTGCTCGAGGAGGAATACATCTTTAACTGGTTGGCATGGGACGGAGACAACATGCTGGCCAGCGGCGCTATCCTTGACTACGGCTCCATCCGGCAGTTTGCCGCGAAGCACGATAAGTATCGCTACAAGGATGTGGATCGTTACTCCGCTTCCCTGACTGAGCAGCGATACTGGGCCCGCTTGATTGTCCAAACCTTTGCCCAGGCCATGGCGTTCATTCAGTCGGGTGTAAAAGAAAAGCTCCCCACATTCAAAGATGCTGAATGCCTGCATGTCTTTGACCGCGCGTTCGAGGCCGAAAGTAATTACCGCATGCTCTGGCGAATAGGTTTTACTCCGGAGCAAATAGAACGGCTAATGCAAAGTGCGCAAAAGGAGATTAAAGACTTCCATCGATCGCTGAGCTACTTTGAAGATCTCAAGGTTTCCCGGGGCATTGAAAAACTTCCTGACGGCTTTACCCACAACCCCGTGTTTCTGGTCCGGAACCTGCTGCGGATGTTGCCGGCCTATTATCTGTCGGAAAAAATAAACCGGGTCGATGACGAAAGTGCCTTCATGGCGCCGGATGTTCTTTGTAAGATCATGGCTGCCTCTTACGTGGTAAAGCGAGATCTGCAACTGACACCGGCACGCGTTTCTCAGGTCAAGACTTTTCAGGAATGTTACCTGAAACTGATCGCGGCGCTGGGTGAGCCTTTTGATACCACCCTGAAAGTCCTGCAGGAAAGATCAGCCATTATCAATCACCGGCACCGTATAACCGGCGACGCAGTCACCTTTATCATCGAAGAGGTGATCGCCATGAAAGGCAAGATCAAGATTGACGGATTGCAAGAGGCACTCGAGGCGTTCATCGATTCGCAGGTCCTGATTCCCGGCAAATGGCAGCCGGTCGTGCCCGAGCAACTCAAACCCAACACCCTCAAGTCCCGTCTGCTGCAAAAGATTCAGGAGAATTTAGAGGAATACAAAGAATCAATCTGATCCGGAAGCGGTATCCACAGATTACGCAGATTACACAGATTCAAAACGGACTAAGGGAGGTGAGGTGATTTGCTTTCTGTCTTCTGTGTAATCTGGGTAATCTGCGGATACAGAAACCGGTGCTAACGTTTCTTGGCGCCTCCGGGCCGGCGCTTCTTTGCGTATATGGCTTTCACAACTGAGATCACATCATCGTCGGCCCTCTGTCGAGCTTTGGCTGTGACCTTCCCGGTTTTCCGGGGCGTTGGCGCTGTAGTCTCTCCGAGCTTGCGGGCTTCATCGATGGCGACCTTTCTAGCTCGACGCACATAGGAACGAATCTCAGGCCGCGCCAGGTCGGCGGGTGTCTTGATGGTGATGTGGCGAATCCGTGTGCCCGCGCCCAGGAGGATGCCCAGAGGGTCATCGAGCGTGGCGCCCTCGTTGAATCCAAGATTCACGTGGTGGGAATAAACCGCTATGTGGAAGACGCCGTCGCTCAAACGCTCCGTTGGTCCGTAGCCTATTGCCACCGCGCTGTACGCATCGTAAATATTCTCGTAACAGGGCGCCATCTCCTCAAGCACCAGCGAACGCAGACTAAGCGCAATATCCCGAACCTCGGCATCGTAGGGTTTAAGGAATTTGCTGAGTGCTGCTGGCGGACTATGACGCTTCATTCGGAATTTCCAAAAGCGCCAACGGCGCGAAATGTTAAAGCCTGGGCCAACAGCCCAGATGTGGTTTCGGGAAGATTCCAAGCGCTGAAGGCACGAAATCGTGCCGGGCTCTTACCCCTTCTCCCGCTGGGAGAAGGGGTAGGGGAAGAGGGACTAGAGCGGTGTTTGCCGTAGGCCCTCTCCCCAACCCTCTCCCAAAGGGAGAGGGAGGAATGAACGAAGGATGAAGGATAAATAGATCACTCGTTCGTGAATTATTTCGCGCCTTCAGCGCTCTATAGTTTAGGAAAGATCCATCTTTCCTGGGGCGCTGCCCCAGGCTTTTTCATTTTCGGGCCTTTGGCCCTCGGCTCTGCGCCGGCTTCACGGCTTTTTACTATTAGCCTGGTTAACCTCTTCCTTAATCGCATCAACTACCAACTCAGGCTGTTGGAACTGAATCATGTGGCCGCTTTTTTCCGCCAGCACAAGTTTGGCTTGCGGCACTTTTTTCGCCCACTCGTTATGCTTCGCCAACCAGACACTGGTTACTGCTGGATCCATATCTGAAGGATTCTGCGTGGCTACTAACAGAATAATGGGAACTTTCGCCGGCAACTTGGCCTTTCGCGCTTGCTCGTAGCTGGCCTCCACACCGTCAGCTTCAGCGCGTATTCCCACGGAGGCGTCTTTCATTTGGGCCTCCGCCTCCTTCGACTTTTGCGACGGATGGGTCTTGACCCAATCATTGAAGCCTTCCTGAGACGGGTCAACCAAAACCAGGCCAGCCACTTCCCGTGGGTACATATCGGCGAAGACCCGAATGGTTATGCCTCCCATTGAGTGGCCGACCAACACGTACGGTGGATTGATGCCCGCATTCTTCAAGGCGGTGTGTAACTCAATGGCGAACTGCCTCGCCGTGCGCGGCTTCGGACCCTGTTCCGATTGTCCCAACCCGGCGCGGTCGTAGGCCACCACCCGTGTGAATTTGGCGACCTCGCCATGCACTATGGACCACGATGCGATACCCGCGCCAAATCCAGCTTCGAGGATTACCGTTGGAGCGCCACGTCCAGCGGTCAGCAGGTTTAATTTGTGACCTCCGGCGTCAACACTTTCTAACTTAGGCGCATTTGGATCGCTGCTCTCTGTCTTCCCGGAGCGTTTGAAGTTGAGGGGGAACCTTTGTCCACCTTGTTGCCATTGCCCTGATAATTCCGAGCCCTCTACGGACAGCTTACCTTCGTAGATAGCTTCGGCGGGGGATGTCATCTCCAGGCGGACTGCAGCTCCCGTAATAGCAATCGAAGCAAAGGGCAGGTCAGTCGCCCCCTGATCGGGGCTGTCCATCGTGGCTTTCAAACTGCCATTCGCTTCCTTCGCAACTTTTAGCACCAGGCGCAGCTTCACAGCGCCGGCATCGAGTGTTCCTTCCCACGTGCCCACAAGCTTCTGTTGCGCGGAATCGTCTGCCTGCTGTTTTTGACTGTGGCCGGCGAGATCGCCCGATGAGTTAACCCTCGCGACCGTGTTGCCGACAGGAAACGAGAATGGCGGCACAATCACCAGGAGTATTGTGCAAATAATCGCGTACCTTACCCAACGGAGCTCTGGCATTTTTTGCCCTTCTAACATTCAGAAGTTGAACCCTCAACCGCCCAACAGGTTTGCGTCGCGGAAGAGAACCCAGTCACCACCCGACTGCTTACGAAAGATTGTGAGGACGTTACCGCTGCGGCAAACCGGCGAGCCGCCCTTATCAATCGGAGTCATGGTTACAGACAGATGATTCCAACAATACGCCCAGTCAGCCATCACTTGAATCTCCTGAATGTCGCTGGTAGCTTCGAGGCGGAATTTCTCTAAAGCCTTTTTGAAGCCCGCGGCGAATGCATCGCGCCCGCGCATGGGAGGCTGCCCGCAAACCAAAAAGACGGCATCCTCGTCCATCAACTTCAGGATTTCGGCGATATCGCCCTTCGCAGTCGCACGCATCCAGGTGTCGATTACGTCGCGAATCATCTGTTCTTCATTAGGCATTGTCTAGCTCCTCATAAAGATCTGGTTCCTCGTAAGACACACTGGCCCGCCCGCTACCGCAGGCGGTTCTGACTAACCGCACAAAGCAACTGACTACTGACAACTGATTACTGATTTCCTCCAACCTGGTACTCAGCTTTCGGAACTCCCATCAACCAGTGGTCAAACCACCCGACGATGTGTTGCAGTCGCTCGATGCGATGCCAGGGCTGACCGGACCGCGACAGTTCGTGCGACTCGTTCGGGAAGCGCACCATCACCGTAGGAATCTTTCGATACTTTAGCGCGCGAAACATCTGTTCGCCACCTCCACCCGGAGGCGTCCGGTAATCAGCCTCTCCCAGAATCAACATCAATGGCGTCTTCACGTTGTTGATATACGTGATTGGGGAACGCGCTTCATAATCTTTCGGATCTTCCCACGGCGGCGCTTTGAACCAGCTCGGTTGAAACAGCGAGAAGTCTGTCGAGTACCACAAATCAGACCAGCTGGCGATGTCGCGCTGCGAAACCGCGGCGGCGAATCGAGTGGTCTGGCCAATGGTCCAATTTGTAAGCAGCCCCCCGCCACTCCCGCCCGTGACTCCTAGTCTATTGCTATCAATGTAGCCGCGCCGTATCACCTCATCTACACCCGCCATCAGATCCTTATAGTCGTCGCCCGGATAGTGGTATTGAATCACATTGCCAAAGTCCTGCCCGTAGGTGGTGCTGCCGCGCGGATTGGGATAAAGCACAACGTAGCCCCTGGCAGCCATCCATTGAAACTCATGATCGAAGACGTAGCCGTAGGCGGCATGCGGGCCGCCATGAATATTCAGGATCAGTGGATACTTTTTGCCTGCGTCGAAATTCGGCGGCTTCTGGACCCAGGCCTGTACCTTCTTGCCATCAAAGCTCGTGTACCAGATGGACTCCGGCTCAGTAATATTCAGATGCGTGAATAACTCATCATTGAGATGGGTTAGTTGTCTCGCTTCGCCGCCCGGCTTGTCCATCCAAAAGAGATCACCGATCCGCGTGGGTGTGGAAACGTTAAAGACAAACTTCGAGCCGTCGGAGGTGGAACGAAAACCAGTCACCGCCTGATTACCGCGAGTCAGGTCTGTGGGCTTACCGCTGGCAACACTGAAGCTGGCTAAATTCGCCTGGCCCTCTTTCGCGTATACCTCAACGATGCTCTGGCCGTCGGGAGCCCAGATAGGCGCGTTTCCACCACCCGCGCGAGGCGGCGCGTTGTCTCCACCTACGCCCGCGCCGACGTCGTAATCGAAAGTAGCAGTCAGATTCCGCGGCTGGGCATTCACCGCGACCTCCATCACCCAGAGGTCGGGCTGTGTATAGGAATTGATCGGCTTACTGGTGGAAGCGATAAAGGCGAACTGCTTGCCATTTGGACTGAGCGAGAAGACGCCGCTGTCCATGTCGAACGAAGTGAGCCGGACAGGTTCGCCGCCGGTCACTGCTATCGAGTATACGGTCGTTGAAGGGAGTTCGTAGTAAGGCTCGTCGATTCGATCAGAAGCGAAATAGATCTGCGAGCCGTCCCTGGCCCAGGTGACATTGTCCTCTGCAAAGCGGCCTTTGGTTAGCTGCCTGGGCGTCACTTTGTCGTCTGCATTGCGTGGGGCGGAGATGAGCCATATGTGTTGCGGGTGTTTTGAATCCAGATAACCGGCGCCATTGGAGCGGTATACCGCGCGTGTGATCACGCGCACATCGCTCTCCCGTTTGTCTTCAGGTTTTTTGGCATCCGTCGGACTCGGGCTCGGTGAAGCCGTGGCTTCGGGCGGTATCGACGCAGCTGGGTTTGGTTTCCCTTCCTGACCTTCTTTCTCCTTCGCCAGATCCTCCGGGTTGGCGTTGTTAACAAATGCGATTGTTTTGCCATCCGGCGACCATTGTGGCTGCCCCGCTCCGCGCCCGACTTTCGTAAACTGGAAAGAGTCCCCGCCGGCCATCGCCAGCATGAATAGTTGCGGCAGGTCCGGCTTCCCGTCCTTCTCCGTCACGCGAACGAAGACCAGGTACTCGCCGTTCGGCGACCAGCGCGGTGAAGAATCACGCGGACCGGTGGTCAACTGATGAGTCTCGCCGTTTGCAGGTGATACGGTCCAGATGGAAGTGTTGTAGCCGTCTTTCTTTTCATTCACCGTCACCCTGACGAACGCTACCCGGGAACCGTCGGGCGAAATTTGCGGATCGCCAATCCAGACAAAGTTGAACAAGTCCTTCTCGGTAATATTTCGTTTCTGAGCGAGGGCCGGGGCCGCGCTGAATACTATGGTGATCAGGAGAAGCGAGAGAATAGATCGCATGGAATTCCTTTCGGGAACAGGGTCTGGACTTGCAAGCTCAGCATTCTACCCCTAGCTGGTCGGCGAAGAGTAGGCAATAGGCGATTAGAAACTTAGTCCCCAATTTGAGTGATGGCATCCGCCCGCCTGATCATCCGGTTCTCGCTGCGCGGCTTTGCCGCCGCACAGTGCGGAAAGGCTTTGCCTTTCCGACGCGATCCAACCTCATTTCTGAGGCTACGCCTCAGACTGGAGGCGCAGCCTCCACTTAATTGAAGGCCCGTCAACGGTAAGGCCGAGCCTTACCGCACTGTGCGGCGGCAAAGCCGCACAATGTGCATCCTATTCCATTTCGTGCAGAGTAGTTCCGGTGCTACGCACATCGTCTATTGGCTTTGCCTGCGCCGAAATAAAAGTTCACCGAGCACGCCGTTATTCCCTAAAAATAGCTGGATTCTTAGGTTGCCGGGTACGCTCGTGGGAACTGGCACGGTCGTTGCTAAATCAACGCCGTGAATTGCCGCGCTACGCGAACAAGCACAAGGAACCGCATTGCCCGGCAAGGAACGAGGGTGTTGAGATGAAAACCAAGTTCACCAAATCGATTATAAAGAGTTCACTCGGTCTCCTGATTTTGGTGGCCCTTATTAGCGGTTCCTCCGTTGCCTCTTTGGGACAGACGCGCCGCCGTCCGCGCTTGCGCAGGTATCCGCGGCCGGTCGCAAGAACAGTCGTACCCAGCTATTACACGATTCAAGCAAATCAGATTCTTCGCGTGCGGATGAACAGTCAAATCAGCTCTGAGTCTGCACGCGTCGGCGACCAATTCACTACCACGGTGGTGGATCCCGTTTATGCCGGAGGAGTCGAAGTGATTCCGGCGGGCAGCACCATCACTGGTCGCGTCACAACTGTGAACCGCGCTTCCCGGCGCAGCAAAGCGGGGACGATGGGAGTTAAGTTTGTGGCGCTGCATCTGCCGAATGGCACAGCGCGCGCGATTAATGGCGACTTGACTGACATTACAACTGCCGGCGCGCGGAGTGACAGCGAAGGCGAAGTCTCCGGACGCTCGGCGGTAAAGCGTAACGTAGTATTCATCGGCGGTGGCGCTGCAACGGGGGCGCTGATTGGCGCGATTGCCGGTGGCGGGCGAGGCGCGGGTATTGGCGCCGGCGTGGGCGCAGGTCTGGGAGCAGCGGGCGCGCTTTTCTCCAAGGGTCATGAGGCTGTCGTAACCCCGGGCACGGAATTCGGTGTGGTGCTCAATCAGAGCATCTCCCTGCCCGCGGCGAATGTGCGACCACCTCAATAAAAGAATCGGCAACCGGGCGGTTGTCGGTGCGAAGGGGGCCCGCTTGTGAAGGGGAGAGCGCGGGCGGGTTCCCTACAAAAATCTTAGACCTCAAATCTGAGATCTTAGATCCTAAATTTCAGATTCCGCTTCTCCTGCTGAAATTTGAAATTTGAAATCCAAGATCTCAAAAAGCTTAAGATCGGTCGCCCCTGTAATAACGTAAGTAGGCGATCGCCAAAGGGACCCGCTGCGAAGGGGAGAGCGCAGCGGGTTTCTTTTTTTTCTAACCGGGGCGGTGTAACTTGCGCAGTCAGGAAGGAAGCCGGACGGATGAGGGGGCGCAAGACAAAAGGCCGATTTTCCATTTATCATTTCCCATTTATCATTTGCCATTAGCGGATTCAAGTTGGAGGTTTCACTTCAAGTTGAATACGATTGACCTCATCGCGCAAACCGAGACACGCTAGTGACGACAATAATGGTAAATGAGAAATGAAAAATGATATATGGAAAATCTGCCTTCATGCTTCATCCTCCCTCTTGCTATCAGATCAGGACTTCAGTCTGTTTGCCTTCAACGATGCGCGCGTACTCCGGGTGCAGGTAAACCACGCGTCCGGCGACTACGGTGGCGACGGCCCCGCCGCGAAAACTCCAACCGTCAAAGGGTGTGTTGCGGCTTTTTGATTTTGAGCCGGCCACCGCGAAAGTCCAGTTCAGATCAGGGTCGAGAATCGTAACGTCGGCCCAGGCGCCTTTGCGCAAATTGCCGCGCTCCTTCAGGCCAAAGATGCGCGCTGGATTGACCGCCAGTAATTCCACCAAGCGCTCGAGGGAAATTATGCCGGGCGTAACCAGGCGATCGAACGCCAAGCCCACGGCAGTTTCTAATCCGGTGATCCCGAATGGCGCGTCGTCATACTCCAGTGCCTTTTCGTCTGCATGGTGCGGGGCATGATCAGTTGCGATGGAGTCGATGGTTCCGTCGCGGAAACCTTCTTCAATGGCTTCGACGTGATCGCGACTGCGTAGCGGGGGGCTCATCTTCGTGTTCGTATCGTAGTTCTGCACGGCCTCATCGGTCAGTGCCCAGTGCTGCGGCGCGACTTCGCAGGTCATACGCAGCCCCGCATCCTTGGCGCGCCGCACAACCTCGATGGCGCCACGGGTTGAAACATGCGCCAGGTGAACGCGCGCTCCCGTCAGTTCCGCCAGTAAACAATCACGCGCTGCATCCATTTCTTCGGCCGCGGCCGGCATGCCTTTCAGTCCCAACAGCAGAGACCAGTGGCCTTCGTGCATCACGCCGCCGGCAACCAGCGAATTGTCCTGGCAATGATCCACCACCGGAAGATCGAAGCCGCGCGCATACTCCATGGCCCGCCGCATCATTCCCGCCGAAGGAACCGGCCGGCCGTCGTCGGAGACGGCAACGATGCCGGAATTTTTCATCTCGCCCATTTCAGCCAACTCGCTACCAAATGAAGACTTCGTGATCGCGCCAATGGGAAAGACGTTTGCGAAGCCTGCGTGTTCCGCCTGTTCAATGATGAAGCGTGTAACCGCCGGGTTATCATTGATCGGATCCGTATTCGGCATTGCGCAAACGCTGGTAAAGCCGCCGGCTATCGCCGCCGCCGTGCCGCTGGCAATCGTTTCTTTGTACTCCTGACCCGGCTCGCGCAGGTGCACGTGCATGTCGATGAAGCCGGGCGCCACGATCAAGCCGCTGGCCTCGAACACTTCGGCGCCTTCCGGCACTCCGTCTCCGTAATCGAGCAAGGCCGCGACGCGACCATCTTCGATGAAGAGGTTCTTGCCGGCGTTGATTCCATTCGCCGGATCGATTACGTGGCCATTTGCAATCAGCAATCGCATTTTTCTTAGATCTTAAATCTGAGATCTCAAATCTGAAATCTCAAATTCTGATATCTCAAATTCTGATATCAAATGTCGAACTTCAAACTTCAATTTCGGGATCGGCGACGTTTCCCTTCCCGTCCTCGCCGCGACTCGTTCCCCTGGCCAGCAAATACAGCACAGCCATCCGCACGGCAACTCCATTCGTAACCTGGTCGAGTATCAACGAGCGGCCGCCATCCGCAATCTCGGACGAAATTTCTATCCCCCGATTGATAGGTCCCGGGTGCATCACAATGGCATCTGGCGCCGCGCCCTTCAGATGGTGCGGATGGAGTCCATAATGAATCGCATACTCCCGCATCGAAGGGAAAAAGGCCGCCGACTGTCTTTCACGCTGAATTCGCAGAATCATCACCACGTCGGCGCCTTCGATCGCGTCTTCGATCCGCCGCTCCAACCGCACACCTTGTTCCACCAGGCCGGCAAACTCAGGCGGTACCAGCGTGCCAGGCCCGGCAACACTCACCGTCGCGCCCAGCTTCGTCAGCAAATGAATGTTTGATCGGGCCACTCGCGAATGCAGCACGTCGCCGATGATGGCCACCTTCAAGCCATCGAACCTACCTTTGCGTTCGCGAATCGTCAGCGCATCGAGCAGGGCCTGGGTGGGATGCTCGTGTGCGCCGTCGCCGGCGTTGACGATTGACGCATTGCAAACCTGCGCCAGGTGATACGGGGCGCCCGCCGACGAGTGACGAATCACGATGCAATCAGGCGCCATCGCTTCGAGGTTTCGCGCTGTGTCCAGCAGGGTTTCGCCCTTTGACACGCTGGAAGTTGCAACGCTGATGTTGATGGCGTCAGCAGACAACCGCTTGGCGGCGATTTCAAACGATGTACGCGTGCGGGTGGAGGGCTCAAAGAAGAGATTGATGATGGTGCGCCCGCGCAACGCCGGCACCTTCTTGATCTGGCGTTTTGCTATGTCGCGAAACGAGTCCGCCGTGTCCAGCAGACTGATAATCTGCATCGGCGATAACTCGCGAATCCCCAGCAGATGTTTCAAGTTGACCTCGGGGCTTATGGACACTCAGTTTGTTCCTCTGAACCTTGTACTTTGAACTTGGTTCTTTGCTCGCTACTTCACCGTAATCGGAAGCTTTGAAGTTTAGTTAGGCGAAAGCAAAGCACAAAGTTCAAAGATCATTTTCCAATAACATTTGCCAATAAAAAAGGCGGCCAACGCTGGCCGCCTATACTGCCGCTTCCGCAGCCGGTCGCTCAACGATGACGACCCCTTCTTCTTCATCGAAATCCGTC
>DASXRU010000023.1:0-2403 GCA_036506395.1 Pyrinomonadaceae bacterium
TAATTCCGTCGTTGCCCGTCCTGAACAGCATTCCTCGGTGTCGAATAAAGCACCGCGCCGGCAGGCATCGTCTGGCACACTTCCATCAAACACCAGCCCGGAGCTATCCGCAGCAAGGGGCCAACGATTGGACTGCGCCAGGCCGCGTGGTTCGTCTTTAATAATCTACTCGCACCCAAATGACCGCGCACCTCCGTCTTTGACTGAATAGTCACTAGCACGATTGCTCTTAACTTCGCGCGCCGGACAGACAGTCAATACCTGTCTGGTTGAGCGGAGCTATTCTCATTGCGCTTGCGCACATAGCCTTATAGGAGAACCATCATGAGTTCAGAAGTAATCGTTGTGCTCGTCTTAATCGCGCTCGCCATCGGGTTCGTCATCTGGATAAGAATGCATGACCGCGATCACGGCGGTCAGACTGGCAACGTTGGTGAAGGCGCGCACCCTCGCGACCCTAAGTAAGAAGCCGGCCAGCCAGGGTCCCAACTGGGACCCTGGCTGAAAAGGAGACAAGGGTGAATCCGATCTGGGCAAAGGTAATCGTCGATACAGTTGGACGCACCGCCAGGAAATGCCCTCACTGTAAGAAGGTGGCGGCGTATCCGCGAAAGCGGCCCGGGCAATTCCACAAGTGCAAGCTCTGCGGCCACAGGTTCAAAGAGAAAGGCAAATGACTTCCATTGAGCACATTCTTGTCGCGGCTTCCGTTCTGCTGCTGCTCAGCGTACTGGCAAGCAAGGCGTCCGCGAAGCTCGGCGTCCCGGCGCTGTTGCTCTTCCTGGCACTTGGAATGCTCGCGGGCTCCGATGGCCCTGGCGGCATCTACTTCGACAACGCGCGATTGGCCCAATCTCTCGGTGTCGTGGCGCTAGCTCTGATTTTGTTCTCTGGCGGGCTGGACACCGAATGGTCAAGTGTTCGGGCCGTGCTTTGGCAAGGTCTTGCTCTTTCGACGCTCGGCGTTTTCGTGACAACGCTTCTGATCGGAGTCTTCGCGAAGTTAGTCCTGGGCTTTTCTTTACTCGAAGGCTTGCTGCTGGGCGCAATTGTTTCATCGACCGATGCGGCCGCCGTCTTTTCAGTGCTGAGAGCGAGAAGCGCGGGCTTGAAAGGTCACGTGGCTCCGCTGCTGGAGCTCGAATCAGGCAGCAACGATCCGATGGCAGTTTTCTTAACAACTGGGATCATTGGCATGATGACTCGCGGCGAAGCCGGTCCACTCACCCTTGTTCCGATGTTTATTCAACAAATGGCGCTGGGTGCCGCGCTCGGCTACGGGCTGGGCAAACTAATAATCACGATCATCAATCATCTGCGGCTCGAGTACGAAGGTCTTTATCCAGTGTTGACGCTGTCTTTGATTCTCTTAACCTACGGCCCGGCGGCGTCACTGGGTGGCAACGGATTTCTGGCCGTTTACATTGCCGGTTTAGTGATGGGTAAGGAAGACTTCATTCACAAGAGAAGTGTGATGCGGTTTCACGATGGGCTCGCGTGGTTGATGCAGATCACGATGTTCCTCACACTCGGGCTACTGGTTTTCCCGTCGCACCTTCTGCCTGTCGCCGGACTCGCTCTCTCAGTAGCTCTCTTCTTGATGCTGGCGGCGCGCCCCATCAGCGTGTTTGTTGCGCTCGCTTTGTCGCGTCTAAAGCTGAATGAAAAAATCTTCATCTCGTGGGTTGGATTGCGCGGCGCAGTGCCAATAGTCCTTGCGACGTTCCCGCTCCTCGCCGGTCTTCCAAAAGCTGAAATGCTCTTCGACCTGGTGTTCTTCATCGTTCTGACTTCAATCCTCCTGCAGGGAACGTCAATTCCCCTATTCGCACGATTGCTCGCTTTACACACGCCAGCGCCGAACAAGTCGGGGTTTCCTCTCCTGCTTGAACCGGCGAACGGACTTAAGCGCAACCTGGTCAAAGTGGAAGTTCCCGCCGACTCACCGGCAGTTGGCAAGCAGATTGTAGAGGTAGGGTTTCCAAAAGGCGCGTTGATTGTGCTGATCGGCAGAGGCAACACGTTTATCGTGCCGAAAGGCGCAACAACGATCGAGTCGCGCGACCGACTGCTCGTGCTGGCGGACACAGAGGACCTCGCCTTAACTCGCCAGGTCGTAGAATCTCAAACACCGGCGCCCGCCACCTCATTGAAATGAATTGTTAATGGGAACCTGAACCAGGCTGCGGCCCAGTATCAAGAGCAGTTGCTAGGCGGAAGAGACAATCCTCAGAAGATCACGTCGAAATCCAACCTGAATCGCCGCTTGTGATTCCCGAAGAACACGCCGTGCGCGCGGTCCGCTATGTTTGAATGCACCCGAAGCGGGTTGAAGTGGTTGGTAACATTAAACCCACTCACTGAAAACCGAAGCGAGTACTTATCGCTAACCTTGACATCCTT
>DASXRU010000024.1:0-23324 GCA_036506395.1 Pyrinomonadaceae bacterium
TCATTCGTCGCTACAACCATCTCTCCTAATGGGCCAAAAGCCAGTCCTACCACATTCATGCCGGCTACCACGATTTGGGCCTCGCTCCCACCCGGAGCGATGCGCACGATTCCGCGCCGCCCGGCGAGCGATGCCGCCACATAAAGATTCCCTTCACGGTCAAACGCTAATCCCTGCGGCCGGCCCAGCCCGCGGAAAAAGGTACTGGCCCGGCCGGATGGATCGATGCGTATCACCACGTCAAAGCTCGTCACAGTCGGGCCAGTAAGATAGAGATTGTCGTCGGGTCCGAACGCAAGATGATAGGCGGAAACAGAAGGTTCCGGATGTGCGAACTCCTCCGCTTCTCCGATACCGCTGACGCGGTAGATCGCCCCCGTGCGATCTCCTACGTACATTCTTCCTTTGCGATCAAAAGCCAGTCCGGTTGCGATCCCGAGCGAGGTCGCGAAAGCCACGGCTTCATGAAAGGGAGTCAAACGATAAACAGTGCCATCCATCCGGCTGGTAACAAACATCTGTCCGGTTTGATCAAATGCGATTGCAGTCGGATTGGTGATATCGCCGGAAACCTCGCTTATCTCTCCGCCGGCGTCGATGCGGAATAGTGTCACAGGCAAAAGGTCGCCGCGGCCGCCGGAACGCGTGACATAGAGCGAGCCATCGTCTGGATCGAAGGCGGGATTGGAAACAGGGTGCAGGTCCTCGGCGAGCTTCCTGGCGATTCGAAAACGCACCTTACCACCGGCGCTGTTGCGTTCGTCTTCGCGTCCAATTGTCACGCCGACTTCTCCGCCGCGCCTGAGCTCGGGCACAATCGCCAGGGCGCGTCGCCGATTGGCTGCGACCAAATGAGCCCTTTCGGTACCAAACCATAGACCCCGCTTATTGATGCCGGCGAATTCAGGCTCCGTGTATTCGACGACGACCTCGCCTCCGGGAATTCCGGCTGAGGGATCGATACGCTCGATTCGTCCAGGTTCGCTCATCTGGTATTTGTCCATCCCCAACTCTCAAAAAGATTTCATGATAAGTCCCGAACGAAGGTATGTCTAATCACAGTTCCAGCCACGTCTCTGTTCGGTATGGGGCACGATGCCGCGCGTTGATTTGCTATGTTATAATTCGCCGCGGTCAAAGGCATTTCCAGAATCCCTTTGGGACTCCAGATGTTCACGGAACACATGATGCCCGGACCGAATGTCTAATGCTCAAGCGGCCAGGCGACATTGAGTCGCAAGGTAATAACAAAAGGATCGAACCGGCGTCCGTTATCCATCGCTCGCTTCACTCTTCCCGCAACTTCACAGCTTCAACCAAACGGCCGGCGGGGCAAGTAGGCTCCAAACGCTCGCTATCCCCGCCTGTGCTTACCTGGGGGTGCGCGCCAATCACGCTGTCGGAGTTGGAGGAGGCTCTCTATTCATAACGCTCTCGGAAATCGCCAGGGACTGAAGCCCAATCAGTTGCGACGCATCGAGAAGCTCTACGCGCGCCGCATTGAGCCGCATCAGATTGTGACCCCGGAGTTTGCCCGTCAACTGACTGAATTGTCACATGAGACCGGCAGACAAATTGGAGCCCTGGTCGATCGCAAAGGTTATGTGCAATACGTAATCGTGGGCGATGCGCGACGCATAGAATTGCCTGACTTGAAACGAGTCCGCGTCGCGGTCGATCGTTTTCGTGGCTTGCGTTGCGTTCACACGCACCTGCGCGGAGAAGGGCTAACCCAGGACGATTTGACTGACCTCGCGTTACTCCGGCTCGACTTGATGGCCGCGCTTGATGTCGATGCGCGCACCGGCCTGCCGGGCCTGTTGCGGGCAGCGCACCTTATGCCGGTGAGCGCGGATCAGCTCGAGGCAAACGGGACGAACGAGCATTTCGCTTTTCTTGAACCAAAACCTGCTTCGCAAATGGAGGTAGACTTCCTGGCGCTGATCAATTCGCTGGAAGAAGAAATGGCTCGTAACCGCAAGACTGCGCGCCGGGCCGGCACCAGCGATCGAACAATCCTTGTTAATGTCACAAATGGGTCGCTGGCAGACGCCGAGGACTCGATGGCTGAGCTTCGCGAGCTGGCGGCTTCGGCAGGTGTAGCGGTCCTGGATCAAATGATTCAACGCCGCCCGGCTATTGACCCGAGAACGGTGCTGGGGCGAGGAAAGCTGGAAGAGTTACTAGTGCGGGCTCTTCAATTGGGAGCGGACCTGATAGTGTTCGATCGCGAGCTGCAGCCGGCCCAGGTAAGATCACTGTCCGAGGCGACGGATTTGAAGGTGATTGATCGTGCTCAATTGATTCTGGATATTTTCGCGCAACGCGCCCAATCCCGCGAAGGCAAGATTCAAGTCGAGCTGGCCCAGTTGAAATATCTCTTGCCACGTTTGATCGCGGGCCAGAATTCAGCCTTCTCCCGGCTCGCTGGTGGGATTGGCGGGCGTGGACCGGGCGAGACGAAACTGGAAACAGATCGACGCCGCGTTCGCGATCGCATCAATCGTCTGGAAAAGGAGATCGAGACTCAGCGGCGGCGGCGATACGAACGTCGTAAAGAGCGCTTGCGGCATAAGCTCCCCCTGATCTCGATCGTAGGCTATACAAACGCCGGCAAATCGACACTGCTGAACAAACTGACCGCAAGTAGTGTACTCGCGGAGCAGCGCATGTTCGCTACGCTCGATCCGGCATCCCGGCGATTGCGCCTGCCCCGCGAGCAGGAAGTGATCATCAATGATACAGTCGGATTCATACGAGATTTGCCGCCCGGTCTGGTGGCCGCCTTTCGAGCTACCCTCGAGGAGATCAGCGACAGCACCGTGCTGATCCATTTGATTGACGCCGCTAACTCCAGGTGGCAACAGCAAATGGAATCAGTCGATCGCATGCTTACCGAACTCTCGCTCGATCAGATTCCAAGGTTGGTGGTGTTAAATAAATCTGATCTGGTGGATGCCGAGCTTATCGAAGGCATGATTCGTCACGTGTCGCGCGAGACCGGACGCGATTGTCTCGCGATCTCGGCTGCGCGACCGCAGACACTTCGGCCCTTGCTGGAAAGGGCCGGTGAATTGCTGGCTCGCGACTTAAGTAACACGCGACCGGCGGCGCTTGCCGGCGACGTTGTCGAAAAGGAGCTTGATTTAGTCCGGACGTAGATGAACAGCCGCCGCCCACGCTTAACTTCCCCGCTGGCGTCAATGCGAGACGCCGTGCTCGGAATCCTTCTGCGCCCGTTCCGCCGGCTTTCGCCAACGGCCCAGTTTGTGATCGGATTTAGTTTCCTGGTTGCAGTGACCACGTTGCTCCTCGTCCTTCCTTTGGCAGTCAGTAGTACGTCTGAATTATACAAACGGTCCTTACAGCGCGTCATCGGCCTTATCGTGTTGATTGCGGCCACCTATGCCATCGCCTGGAAATTCACCGAGCACCGCGCCGGAAATGTCCCTCTTGCGCTTTCAAACAAACGGGCGTTTGCCCTGGTGGGATCGGCTGTTGTAGTCCAGACCATCATTATGCGGCTCGGCTTCATGTTTGCGGACGGGATCGCCATTCAAAGTATCCGTAGTCCTTATAACGACCCCACGGTTTGGAAGTTTGCCGTTCCTTTCGCAGCGGCGGCACTCCTGGTTTGTCTCCTCGTTGATACGCAACTTGCGTTGATTACCGGACTTATTACCGCGCTTTTTGCCGGACTTCTATCGCCCGGGGGAATACAAACATCAATGTACGCGATGATTTCATGTGCCGCGGCGATCTACGGCATCGGGCGCTATCGTGAACGACAATCAGTAACCCTGGCAGGATTATTTGCGGGCGTTGTGAATGCGATAACGGCGTTAGCTTTGATTGCTTACGCGCAAGAGGCGTTGGCGTGGCGCACTGTGCTGCTGGCTTTGGCCTGCGGATTAGCCAGTGGCTTGCTTACGACGATCTTCACCGCCGGTGGCCTGCCCATAAACGAGTCATTGTTTGGAATACTGACTGACGTGAAACTGCTGGAGCTCTCCAATGCCGATCTGCCGGCGCTGGGCCAACTGGCATTACGCGCTCCCGGTACGAACCAGCATTCGCACGCGGTCGGTCAACTGGCCGAAGAGGCTTGCCGGGCCGTGGGGGCTAATCCGCTGCTGGCGCGCATCGGCGCGCTTTATCACGACATAGGAAAAGTGGCGGCGCCTGATTATTTTGTCGAAAACCAGCACGACCATAACCCTCATGATCGGCTGCGGCCTTCCCAAAGTGCCCGCATAATTACGACCCACGTTACCTACGGCTTGAAGCTGGCGAAGGAAATCGGCTTGCCAAAAAAGGTTGCCGATTTCATTACCCAACATCACGGCACCAGGACGCTGCATTTCTTTCTTCGCAAAGCCCAGGCAGATGCAAAGGCGGGCGAGCAGGTAAACGAAGCCGAGTTTCGTTATCCGGGACCAAAGCCACAATTCAAAGAGACTGCAATCATGATGCTGGCGGATTCCTGCGAGGCGGCGGCACGTTCACTGGCCCGTCCAGATCCTGAAAGTATTCGCGCGATCGTCATACGAATCTTCGATGCCGTTATTAGCGATGGACAGTTGGACGAATGCGACCTGACGCTGCGCGAGTTAACGACCATTCGGGAGTCGATCATTTCGGCGTTGACCGCCATCTATCATGCTCGCATAGACTATCCCGGTTTCAATACCCCACCTGTGACCGGACCGCCGCCGCCCTCAACCGGCGTGACCTACGGAACACCATCTGAGATTCCCATCAACGAGGGGGGCGAAGTAGAGGATGAAGCAGTTTCGAGAACGTGACAGCAATAGCAGCTAACCACTAAAACCAAGATAGATTTTCCATATATCATTTTTCATTTCTCATTTGCCATTGGTCGCCACGGGAGATACTTGCGTGGGCAGATGAAAAATGTGATTTCTCATTAGTGATTAATCACGCTTCAATTACTCATCGCTCCCGATCCTGCAATGACAAATGAGAAATGGAAAATGATATATGGAAAATCTGTCTTGGTTTACCTATCCCAAGGCACTCCTCGCTCAGATCCTACCGCGGAGCTTCTGATAAGTGGTGGGAAGATCTTCCGGGATGACGCGAGTTTCACCAACGGTTGACATGAAGTTAGTGTCTCCCGTCCAGCGAGGCATGATGTGCATGTGAATGTGAGTTGCGATACCGGCGCCCGCCGGTCGCCCCAGGTTCATTCCGATATTGAATCCCTGAGGTTGATAGACATCGCGCAACGCCGTTTGGCAGCGCTTGGTTAAATCCATTAGTTCGTCAGTGGTTTCCTTGGGAGCAGAGTCGAACTCGCCGAGGTGGGCGTAAGGCACAATCAACAGGTGGCCGCTAATGTAGGGATAGACATTCAAAACCACATAGTTGTGGACGCCACGCCGGACTATGAACTTGCTTTCGTCATCAATCTCATTCTGATGAAGCTCGCAAAAGATGCACGATGAAGGAGCCGGCTTTTCACTCCCACCTGAAGTAAGGTATTCGTAACGCCAGGGGCTCCATAATGTTTGCAACGCGGTTCACCCTTTGATTTGCGTCGACGGCTACATGACGGGAGGTCTGCGATCGGTATCGGGCGTGCCAAAGGCTGAGGACGACGGCACACTGTCTTCATTTATCAATTCTTTGAGTTCCTTACCGGGCTTGAAGTACGGAACACGTTTGGCAGGAATACTGACGGGGTCTCCAGTCTTTGGATTCCTGCCCCTGCGGGCCCCTCTTTCCCGAACCCGAAAACTGCCGAAGCCGCGCAGCTCGATCTTCTCGCCCTGGTTGAGCGTCTCGATGATGCTCTCAAAGACAATCTCAACCAGCCGCTCAGCGTCTTTCTTGGTCAGCTCAGCTGCTCGCGCTACATCTTCAACCAGTTCAGCTTTCGTCATACCGTCACCTCGGTGTTCTTTGAAGCAGGGTTTACTTAAGAGAGCGAACAATCTGCTGAAGAAATCCTGCAAGCTTCTCACAGGCAAGGACTTTGTGAGCCCGTACATTAGCAGAATCGGGTCAGGGCGGGCAAGCTGATTCGGCATTTAACGGAAAGTCAGCGGGACAAACAGGCGTGAGGAGCCTCAAGCAATTTCTCGCTGGCGTAAGCCCCGGCTCGGGGCGTGTTGGGATTATGATTCGGAGCCTTCGGGTGGTTCGGATTCCGGGGTTTCCGCTGAACTGTTTCTGGTGTTACCGAAGTCAGCTAACTCACCCAGCGAAGCCATGCCGCTGCCAATCTCAGAGGAGTAGGTCTTGGTGTTCACCAGCGGTTCATCCTTGCCGACGGCGCGCGCGGAAAGACCAATCCGGCGATTTTCCGGATCGATCCTCAGGACTTTGAACTCCATCTCCTGGCCTAACTCGACTATGTCGGACGGCTTGGCAACCCGCTCTTCCGAGAGTTCGGAAATGTGGCAAAGGCCTTCGAGATTGTCATCAAGCTCGACGAAAGCGCCGAAGTTTGCAAAGCGGGCTATCTTGCCGCGCACAACGTCGCCGGGCTTATGAGCTTCAACGAAGCGATCCCAGGCATTGGGTTGCAAGTCTTTTAGCGAAAGCGACAAGCGACGATTCTCCGCATCGATGCTGGTGACCACCGCCTCGATCTCCTGACCCTTCTTCAGCACCTCGCCTGGATGCTTTATGCGCCGCGACCACGAGATGTCGGAAACATGGACCAGCCCATCAACGCCGTCCTCCACCTCAATGAACGCGCCGAAGTCCGTCAAATTCCTGACCCGCCCCTGAATGCGCGAGCCCACCTGGTAACGTTCGTTCAGCGTCTGCCAGGGATTGTCCTGAACCTGTTTCATTCCCAGGCTGATTCGCCTGGCCTTCGGATCTATGCTGAGGACTTCGACTATCACTTCATCGCCGGGGTTCACAAGTTTGCTGGGATGCTTAACGCGTTTGGACCAACTCATTTCGGAGACATGGACCAGGCCTTCGACGCCGGGTTCAAGTTCGATGAAGGCGCCGTAATCCGTCACGCTGGCCACCTTGCCGGTTAATTGTTTGCTGATCGGAAAGCGCTCCTCGATGCTTCCCCAGGGATCCGGCAACAGTTGTTTATAACCGAGCGAAACGCGCTCGCGCTCGCGATCAAACTTCAAAACCTTGACCTGCACCGTGTCGCCGACTCGGAAAAGATCGGCGGGAGTCTGCAAGCGTCCCCATGACATATCCGTCACGTGCAGCAATCCGTCTATTCCGCCAAGATCGACGAACGCGCCATAGTCCGTGAGATTTTTGATCTGGCCTTCGACAATGATGTCTTCTTCGATCTGACCCAGAGTCTGTCCCTTGCGATCGGCATTCTGATCTTCAAGCACAGCCTTGCGCGACAGCACAACGTTCGAGCGCTTGCGGTTAAGTTTGATTACCTTCGCTTCGATCTCCTGATTGCGCAGGCTGTCGAGATTCCTCACGGGACGCGTATCAACCTGCGAGCCGGGCAGGAAAGCCGCGATGCCATCGACGTCCACTCGCAGGCCACCCTTGATCCGCTCAATAATGCGCCCCTTGATCGGAGTGCCTTCGTTGTAGGCCTTTTCCAGATCGTCCCAGGCCTTCATGCGCACGGCGTCGGCGCGGGAAAGCACAGGAAACCCCTCGTGGGTCTCCATGCTCTTCACCAGCACATCGACTTCGTCGCCGCGCTTTACCGTCAGCTGGCCATTCTCGGTAAATTCGGCAGGGTTGACTATGCCTTCCGACTTGTAGCCAAAATCGATAACCACTCCACGTTCGGTGATGCCAACGACTGTTCCGCGCACGACTTCGCCTTCCTGGAAGGCAGCCTGCTCTTGCTCGAACTGATCGAGCAGTTGGCCGAAGTCTACATCGCCGGAAGAACGCGATTGTTCGCTGTCTTCATCAGCCTGCTCCTCTGCCGCGGCAGTAGCGGTGGCTGCGCCAGTGTTGGCATTCTTCGCATCATTCGCTGCCGGCGGAGCTGACGTGATTGTTTCGGTTGGTTGTGGCGAACTGGATTCTTCGCCATTTGATGGTTGGTTGGTGTTGGCGTCGTCTGGCGACGCGGTTTCTTCGGTGGACATGCAGGCTCCTGTCGAACGTCGATCCTTTGGCGCGAAAAGCATTCGCGCCGCACCCGGCTTTGCAATTGTTCAAAGGCGTACGCGCTCAAGCCGTTTCGCCGAGCGGTTCGCCTTTAGATCACCTGGCAATGAGTCGGACTTATAAAACTGAGGCGAGGATGCGAGCCGCTGGGAGTTGGAAAAGGAGGTTTAAGTGTTTCGATTTCCGTTCGTGCCCGTAGTCACCCGCTTGATCCGACTATCACCGGCCGCTTGAACCGGGTCGGTCGGCAATTTACACGGCTGAATGATAACGTGTCAAGCAAGCAAGCTATTGGCCGGGATCCCTGCCGCTATCGCGGATTCGATCCTGAGACCGGTTCACCGGAGCGCGGCACAATATAGATCCCCGCGGAATGCGATCCCACAAAAAGGGTGCTCGGGTTTCTTATGTCAAAAGCTAGCGCCCAGATGCGCTGGCTGGGAAGGCGCGGCTCCCGCGGATCGATGCGCGCCCACGTTAAGCCTGCGTCCGGCGAGCGATACACACCGCCACCAGCCTCAGTGTTCTGATAAGCATTGCCAACGAATATTTCATCACCATTTCGCGGGTTGATTAATATGCTCGTGAAATCGCCGTAGGGTAAATTACCCCCTCGCCGCAGCCATCGCTCTCCACCGTCGTGAGACGAATAGAACGCCTGTTTTGTTCCCACGTAAATATAGGCGGAACGCTGCTGGTCCTGGGTTATTGCATTAACGGGGGCAGTGGTGGGAATTCCGGGAACCTGCTGCCAGGTCTCTCCACCATCACGAGAAACCAAAACGCCGGAGGTGGCTGTACCGACCCAGATTGTTCGCGGGTTTTGCAAACTGGTGGAAATGGCGGTGGTCCGCGAGTCTAATCCTGGTCCATACGAGACCCTTTCCCAACCTCGGGCCGGGTCATAACTGCGGAAGAGTCCGGCGTTGGTGGCGGCCAGAATTCCCAATCGCCCGTCGCGATAGTCGGAACAATGGGCCAGCGCATTTATCGATTCAATCAGGTTCAAGATCGGAGTTGGGAGCCTTCCTGACGTGGTAGAGGGTTCGACAGCTACGCCGAGGCCGAGCGCTCCCAGCGTCGCTTCATCCAGTCTGCCGGAGAGTGGAAGATTACGATCAGTTTGAAATTTTCTAATCGCTGCTACGGTCCGGGGACCAGTCTGCCCATCCGGTGTCCCTATGTCGTATCCAGCCAGAGTTAGCGCCGCTTGCGCGCGCTTCACAACGTCATCAACTCGCTTTATTGCGGGACCGGCCAGCGAAGTTCCAGTTGCTCTTGCTGTTGTTCTGCTTGCCGAGGATGGAGGCGCTGTAGCTCGCCGTCTCGCGCGTTTTGACTTAGGCTTAGCGGGCACGCGAGCTTTTGCAATACTGATGGGAGCCCACGACGCCCCACGATCAAGTGAGCGATAGACTCCGAGGTTCGTGCCGAGATAGAGGATGTTTGCGTCATGCTCGTCCTGCAGAATCGATGAGCTCGTCAATCGCGGGGGCATGTTTCGCATCGAAGGCTGCCATGTCATGCCGGCATCACTGCTCACAAAAAAGAAGCCGCCGCCGGTTGCGGTGTTAATGGTGGTCGCATATATACGACTCGGATTCTCGCGGTCCGGCAGGATAGAGTTGGTAAAACGTCCGCTATACCCGCCATTGCTCGGCGCGAAGTTTTTGCCACCGTCGTACGAGACCATAACGCCATAATTATTCGTGCCAATGAAAACCTTATCGGGGTTCTTAGGATGGACCGCGATGGAATTGATCTCCAGCAACCTCGAGGTGGTGACCATCCACGAGTTCTTCGCGCCGCCACTAGCGGAGCGCCAGAAGCCCTCCGTCGTGCCGGCAAAAACCAGCCCGGCAATCGAAGGATGTTGCACGATGGCGCGCGTGCGCCGCGACTGCGAGGGTATGCCTTCGACCTTGGTCCAGGTCTCGCCGGCGTTGCGAGTGTCGTAGATGCCACTGCAAGCAGAAGCAATGACGTGATTGGCATCCCGCGGATCAATATCGATAGCGAAGACATCGGAATCATCAATGATCCCGGTCTTGATAGACCTCCAGCTCTTTCCTCCATCCACGGTCTTGTAAGGCAGGTGCCAGGTGCCTGCATAAATAACGTTCGTGTCGCGGGGATCGATAGCCAGCGACTCAACGTGCTCCAGACCCGCTGTCGTTGAGGTCGGCAACTGTGTCCAGGACGCGCCCGAATCGTTCGAGCGAAAGATGCCATTAAAGGTTCCGACGAGCAGCAGATCCGGATTTGCGTCTGCCTGCCTCAGAGAGTAGATAGCTTCGTTTCTCAGCTCCCGGGATTCACGCCAGGTCAAGCCACCATCAGTTGACTTGAAGAAGCCGCCGGGCTCCTTGTGTCGGTGCGTAGCGACATAGATTGTTTTGGGATCGCGAGGGTCAACAATAATGTTATCGACAAACAACTGGGGGCGATTGAAATTCACCAACAACCGCCAGTTGCGACCGCCGTCTGTTGACGTGTACATCTGGCCGTCCAGCGTGCCGAAATAGAAGCGATCCGGATTGCTGGGATCGACAACCAGGGCGCGGACATCTCCGCCGGCTGGCCCCGTTGTCTGCCAGTCACTGGCATAAGGTGCTTCGGCCGCAGCACCTCCGCTGGCGGATGCGCCGGCGCCGGAAAAAGAAAGAACTTGAAAGCCAAGGAAGAGAGCTAAAACTGTCAGCAGAAAAGGTCGCATTGCAAAGTCAGTTCGTTTCATTCTAAAAGCCTCAATAAAAAGTACTAGAGCCTCATCCAGTATACAGCATGCCCGGTAAGAGAAAGGGCACGCGGTTCCAGGATGCGTTAAGACCGGCGTCGGGTTTCACCTGAAATTTGGAGAGCGCTCAAAAATCGTTTGCCGTGAAAACCCCGAGCTCATTATAAAGCGAAGCGGGCGATGTTTTCCTCTTTTAGGAGAACATCGCCCGCCTCGGAAGAAAATTGCGACTTTTTCAGAAGACGCAAGCGGGTTCGGTGCCCAGCGCCAGCTAGTGGCGCTGGGCAAAGTTATCAGCTCTACTCTTCGCCTCTCCGACCACGTCGCGGCCGCGCGCGCCGTGCCGGTGCTTTCTTCTTGCACGCGGGACAAGGCGAGACCGCCGAGCTCGTGTCCGGGCTGGGCGCAGTTGCGCCGACCGGGCAAACATAGAGTTCAACCGTCAGTTCCGCTCGACAGCCGCCATCTATCGTGACAATCCGTCCGGCATCGATGCCGCGCGTATTGACCACGTAGTCCTTGGCTCGATCGGCCCTGGCTTGAGCCTCTCCCTCGCAGGAACCATAGGCGAGGATGTAGCCGGTTGAACCCGGTTCGTTTTGAAGAGCGATCGCAAAATTATCGAGACGTGCTTTCTCATCATTGAACTTGATGTCGCCGTACGTATCGATCTTCCTGCATTCTCCTGGCGGAGCCTTGATTTGCGTGGTGCAGGAGGCTGTCCTCGAGCAACTCGGATCAAGTCCACCCAATTCCACCGTCGCTGTAATCGATGCGCCTGGGGCGCCATCAACCGTGATCGAGCTGGTACCCTGGCCACCGGTAATTGTTCCCGCAGACACCGACCAATTGTAGGTTGGTGTACCAGTACCGCCGCTGACGTTTGCCGTGAACGTGACCGGTCCGGCCTCAACCGTGTCAGGACAGCTTACGCTGACAGTCGGACATGGTCGCTCGCAACCAGTGCACTCGGCGACGGTGACGGTGGTCGAGGAGAAAGCCACGCAGCCGCAGCCATCATCGACTTCGACCGATGCCGTATAAGTTCCCGGCGTAACGCCTGTCAGGTCCCAGGTTGTGTTGGGACCGTCGCCAGTTATCCGACCACCGGTGACTGTATAGGTGTAAAGCAGCGTGTCACCATCCGGGTCGGTAGCGTTAGCGGAGAGCTGTACCGTCTGACTAGAGCTGGGCGTGCAGGACGTAGAACTAGTGCCTTCCGGACACGGCAGCGTAACCGTAGCTGCCGAAGCCGAAAGCGTTACTGTCGGCGGCTGATTCGGCAGGATTGATGGCGCACGAGCATTACGATGGCCAATCCAGAATTGACCAATAAACCCGTTGGCATCAGAAGACGGAGTAAAGCCAGTCGGGAATGAGCCCACAGTCGCCGGGGCTGTGGTACCTGGAACTATAACAATTCCGCGTCCTGGCACGTTGACCCCGGAAAGATTATTAATCTGCGTGTTGAAATCCCTACCCTTGAATGCAGATTTGTCCTGCTGATTGATGTGATAGCGCCAGGCAGCGCCAATACCCCACCAGCGTCGCGGATAAATCTTTACACCAGCGACAGCATCGACCGGGCTATTCTCAAACGCGTTAGGCGTACGACCGCCGACATACTGTGTCGAACGCAACTCGAGAATCGGCTGAATGTGCTTGTTTACCGGGAAGTCAAAACCTACACCGGCAATAATCTCATCCGGTCGATCCAGCAGCACGAATTCTCCCGTCGGGAAGGTTCCCTTGGGGTTGCTGTTTCGTATATATCCGAAATTCGCGGAAAGATTGACGGAGCGACTCAGGCGCCCGTCAACGACCCCGACGAGTCCAAAGTCGCCAAGATTAGCGCCAGGTCCGGCGCCGCGCTGTAACTGCCTGAATCCATCGACGCCATCTGCTCGGTCCGGATACCAGCGATAGAAAGGAATTATCGCAACGCCCAGCGGGTTGTTTGGACCGGTGAAACGAATCTTCGCGCCAGCCACAAAATTCGTGAAACTGGATTCGCCATATTCTCTGCCAAGGAAAGGAGCATCCGGCAGGTAAGACGGCGCTATCGTGAAGGTCACGGGCACCGTAATCGGATTCAGCGGACCAGGCGATCCTGGCGGGCGACAGTTACCCGTCAGAGCGGTGCAGGGTAGCTGTGTGGTCGCCAAAACAACGCCAGGTAGAATACCCCCCACCGGCGACCCTATACCTGGGAAGTTGTCGGCCGAGCCAAACGTTCCACTGTTTGGCGCCCTCGTCGGCGGCCCAAGCTGGGCGTTGAACCCAGGAAAGCCGAATATTCCACCGATTACTCCCGTGCCCTGCGCAAAGGTTCCCGCCGATCCCCCGGAAAACGGAAACTGAACAAATGGCTGGTTCCCGATGGGCCGGAAAAGAGCCTGGTTAGCCAGCGTACCGACGTTCGGCCCCGAAGGTGCGAAAATGATCGCCGGACCGCTGCACAGCCCATTGGGCGACGCCGTGCCGCACAATATGCTGACGTTCGGCAAGTAGAATCCGGATAGATTGCTCGGGCTGTTAACCTTGATGCCACGATACCCATTCGTCTTGAAGAACAGTTCGATATGATCGTTAAGGCCTACATTGAAGCTCAACGGAATATCGGAAATATCAGCATTTCCCGGATCGCGATCGTAGTTACTGTACGCGATGCTGAAAGTGAATTCTCCTCTACGAATGGTGGAACCGTCGTAGATGGTGAAGAGTCCGGTCGGCCCGCCTTCGGGGCCGCCTGTGCCTACGGATGGAGATTGATTTCTTGGATCATTCTCATTCCTCAAAGTCTGAGCTGACACTGCGGCACACAGCACCAACATTGTAAGCGCAGCTACAAGCGCTTTATTCGCGAGTCTCATCGCATTCCTCCTGCGAATTGAGTAGTTAAACCCTTGCGGATTGTGCGCCCGTCCTTCAAGACGATGTCTCACCGACACCTTCCACGGACGTGGACACTCCAACTACAACGATAAAGTTAAAAGAACTGCTGCCGCTCTCGACCGGAAATATCTTGTAGATGAAGCGGAGCAGCGAGAGGAACCAGGCACGGCGTTCATTTTCGACCCTAGGTCAGCGCCTTCTATAAAACCTCTCGACCGTTTTCCATCCAAATAATGCCAAAGCGCTTTAGGTTATAAGAAAGACTTGCGCTTATGTCAATCATAATCCAGCGTAATCCGGAGCAAGGATAGAGAACTTACACTTTGCCCGGGGTGACTGAATTACGGCAGACCATACTCCACCTTAAAGCGGAAATCAAGACTTTTTCACGACAAAAAGGCAAATTCCTTTATGTTTTTTCAATCACGCGTAAATGCCACGCATCCGCGTGTCGTAGGCCACTCTGTCGATGGCAAGCATGTAGGCGGCGGTCCTTGTATCGACCGAATGAGAGTCCGCGTACCGACAAAGATCATTGAAGCTGGCTACCATTTTCTCTTCCAGCCGCTGATTCACGACATCTTCACGCCAAAAGTACCCCATGCGGTCCTGAACCCATTCAAAGTAGGAGACCGTAACACCGCCCGCGTTCGCGAGAATGTCGGGTATAACGAAGATTCCCTTTTGGTGAAGGATCTCGTCCGCACCCGCGGTTGTCGGTCCGTTGGCTCCTTCCGCCAGGACCTTACACTTCAAGCGGTCGGCATTTTGCGAAGTAATCTGGTTCTCGGTCGCCGCTGGTACCAGCACGTCACAGTCAAGCTCTAAAAGCTCCGAGTTGCTAATTCGCTCTACACCGTCATAGTCGTCGAACGAACGCGTCGCCTTCAGATAACTCAATGCCGCTGGGATGTCCAGGCCGTTTGGATCATGGATTCCGCCATGCACATCTGAAATCGCCACTACCTTGTAACCAGCTTGATACAACAAGCGAGCTCCGATTCCTCCTACATTGCCGGAACCCTGAACTGCGACTCTTGTGCTTGACGGCGTCATCTTGAATCGTTTGATCGCTTCGTTGATGACGAAGAGCAGACCGCGTCCGGTTGCTTCGAGGCGTCCGCGCGAACCACCCAGGTCGATTGGCTTGCCTGTCACCACAGCGTTCACGGTATGGCGCGCATGCATCGAGTACGTATCCATGATCCAGGCCATCGTTTGCTCGTTGGTATTCATGTCAGGCGCCGGCACGTCTTTTTCCGGGCCAATGAAATCAAGCAACTCCGAAGCATAGCGCCGCGTCATCCGCTCTAACTCCCCCAGTGACATTTGGGCGGGATCGCAAATGATCCCTCCTTTGGCGCCCCCGAAAGGCACGTTCACAACTGCGCATTTCCACGTCATCCACGCCGCCAGCGCTCTGACCTCATCCAGACTGACATCCGGGGAATAGCGAATGCCTCCCTTCGCGGGACCGCGCGCGAAATTATGTTGCACCCGATAGCCTTCGAACACCTGAATCCGGCCGGAGTCCATGCGCGTGGGTATATAGACTTTCAGTTCCCGGTTGGGCACCCTCATCACAGCATACAAATCAGAATCGAGATCGAGTAATTGCGCCGCCCGATCGAAGCGCGACATCATTGACTCGAAAGGATTGTCTTCCTTGATCTCCCTGATGTCATCTACCATCGCAGTAGGCATGCTGGATTCTCCATCCTGTCCTGACTGTCTTTTTTTCCGAGTGCTCTGTTCGCCTTTTCTTACTGAATCGTCGAGTCAAGGATTTCGTTCATTGATCCCGTACGGTAGCCATGTAAATCGAGAGTCACATACCGAAATCCCAGTTCGCGAAAACGTTCCGCCAACTCATCGATTACAGCGCGGCTCAGCGTGCGGTCAAATTCTGCCGTTGCAATCTCCAGCCGCACCAGACCGTCGTGATACCGCACGCGAAACTCACGAAAGCCCATCTCGCGCATGATCTCCTCACCGCGCTCTACTGTAGCAAGCTTCATAATCGTTACCGTAGTGCCATAAGCGATACGCGAAGACAGACAAGGACTCGCCGGCTTATCCCAGGTTGGCAGACCGGACCTCCTGCTGAGAAGTCGAACGTCGCTTTTACTCATGCCGACTTCAATCAAGGGACTACGTACGGAGTGTTCGGTGGCGGCGGCGCGGCCCGGACGATAATCGCCGAGGTCGTCAGTATTAGATCCGTCAACGATGAAGGCGATGGAGTGCCGTTCCGCGATCGGCTTCAGTTTGGTATAGAGCTCCGATTTGCAGAAGTAGCAGCGGCGCGGCGTGTTTGCCTGGTAGCGCGGATCATTTAGCTCGTCGGTGGATATGGTCTCATGCCGAAAACCAAATTCGCGAGCCAGACTAATAACGTCGCCAAACTCACGTTGCGACAGACTTTCCGATCGACCGGTCACGCACAGCGCGCGCTCACCGAGCACCCCAGCCGCAACGTAAGCGACGTAGGTGCTGTCCACACCTCCTGAAAAAGCTACCAGGACAGATCCCATATCGCGGAAAAGCGAGCGCAGGCGCTGTTCCTTTTCCTCTATCTCAAGCGGAATCTCAGCCGATGGTCCTGGTGCCCGGGTTTCTTGGGCCGGTTCATGAACGTCCGCGGTCACATGTTCTCCTTCCTCAAAGGCGCAATACCTGTCGAGGTGGATAAGCTTTCTTAGCGATTCCTGGTAACTGGATAATTCGGCCGCATGTTAACGCATGGCTGCGCCTCACGCAACCGAATGGAAATCCTTGAATGGCAATCGCGGCGCATCAATAACCTGCTTGGACGCAACTCGCTGGCGCGTGCTAACATCCAAGCATCGCGGCTAGCCGTTCAAATCGCATTTCTCTGTGTCTAAAATTTACGTGCTGTTGAGTTGGCAATGTCTTTTCACGTCACTTCCCGCTTCTGCATTCGATACGCTTTTGCTTTTACGTTAGTCCTCGCGTGTTCCTTATTCGCCGCAGCGCAAACGGAGGACTTTGCTAACAGCGGAGGCGATCCGATCAAGCTATTCGAGCGTGGACAAGACGCGCATGCAAAAGGCGACTACAAACTGGCGCTGGAGTTTTACGAGGAAGCGATCAAGCTCCGGCCAGAGTTTCCCGAAGCCGAACTCCAGCGTGGACAGGCCCTGGTTTCACTGAACCGGCGCGAAGATGCCGAACTGGCTTTTCGGCGCGCGATTGAGCTTCGTCCTACGTGGGTTTTGCCCTACGCGAAGCTTGGCTTCCTGCTCGCTCGAATCATGAACCGGCCGGGCGAAGCTGAACCCGTCCTTCGCAAAGCGCTGGAGTTAGAACCGGGAAACTTCGAAGTGCTTTTTGAGTTAGCTAATCTTCGCGGCAGCGCGGGAGATTTGAAAGAATCTATCGAATTGTGGAAGCGCGCGACTGCCGCTGAAGGCGCTACCGCCTCGACCTGGGACGCCCTGGGCGCGACCCAATACCGAAACGGTGAACTCCCCGCCGCGATCAGGTCTTTTACCCGCGCCTTAGCAGTGTACCCGGCTAACGACGGGGCGCGGAAACGACGTGCCCAGACCTATTTGGCTTTGGGTGACAACGAGCACGCTCTTGAGGACATCCGCGCTTTGCGGCTGCCGGGTCAGCCAACCGCGCAAGATACTCATTTTATTCTTGAGGTGGCCCAGCTCTATTTTCGGGCAGGCCGGAAGGACGAGGCGCTGAAGTTGTTGGATACAGTTGATGGCTCCGTTAAGGCTAATCCCGAAGTGGTCGCCTTAAGATTCCAAATCGAGCCCACCACCGGCAACGCCGCTGAAGCGGCGGCGGCTCTGGAAAAGCTTGTGGCACAAAATCCGCGCGACGCTTCCCTCCTGGCCCAACTAGGCGCGCTTTATCGCACAACCAACCCGCAACGCGCTCTCGACTATTATCGGCGGGCCGCTGATCTCGAGCCGCGAAACACAGACTATGCGACCGGTTACGCCGCGGCATTGATCCAGGCGCGGCGCTTTGCCGAAGCCACAGTGATCTTGCGGCGCATCCTTTCTCTGACACCAGACAGTTACGTGGTCCATGCAAACCTGGCCACCGCGCTTTACGAACAGAAACGTTTTGCGGAAGCGCTGCTTGAGTACGAGTGGGTGACGAATGCGAAACCGGAAATCGCAGCTACTTATTTCTTCATTGCCACAGCCCACGATTACCTTGGAGAATACGTGGAAGCGCTGGCGGCTTATGAAAAGTTCCTGGCGGTGGCGAACGTGCAAAACAACCAGCTCGAGATCGAGAAGGTCAACCTTAGACTTCCGGTGCTGCGAAATCAGATCAAACGCGGCGAGGGCTTGAAAAACGCAAGGCACTGATTGTGTGCCGGCCCGTCACAAGAGGAAAACGAGGGCTCGATTAGATTTTCGGACTCGACAGCCATAGAGAAATGAAATTAGCGCGACTGCATAGTCTTCGGTTAAGGGGCTCGCTTTGGGCCATTCCTATGCTTCTGGTCCTCGGTTCGGGGGCATCCGCGCAAGATCCCAAAGTGACGCAGTTGACCGCGCCGCCCCCTATGAGGTTCATCCCTCGCAACGAGCGCGAACAGCTGGCTGCGGCCAAGGACGCAAAAGAACGCACGCGGTCAATTATTGAGATGGCCGACAACCACTTGCTTCGGGCCGAAGAGTTTACCGCCGATAGAAAAAATGACTCGGCCTTGATCGAAATCGGAAATTACATGGCACTCGTTGAAGATGCGATGGGGTTTCTGGGGGGCATGAAGCGCGATTCGAACCGCACGCGCGATCTGTATAAGAGGTTGGAGCTGGCCCTGCGGGCGCAGGGTTTGCGGTTGGCGGCGATGCGACGCGTGACTCCAGCCGAATACGCCGGGCAGATCGCAGTCGCCGGAGAATTCGCTCGAGATCAACGCACCGAAGCCCTGAAAGCCTTCTACGGCCACACCGTGCTCCCGGAATCACCGGAAGAGGCCACGCAAAGACCAGGTGCGAAGCCTGCAAAGGAACCGACTCCTGCTGGAGATACCAAACGTCCATGAAACACAGGCTACATAAGATCTGCTGGGGCGCGCTCGCGCCGGTCCTATTCTTTGCGCTGTCAGCTTCCGCTCAAAGTGGGACGCGTGATCATTTGACTCCGCAGGAAGCCGATCTAGTACGCGACGCTCAGATTCTGGATAAGCGTATCGATGTCTTTGTTAGAGCGGCCGAACGGCGGCTGATGGTCATAAACGGAACCAGCGTTCCCGCATCAAAGCAAGCGCAAAAAGATTTGGATAAATGGGGCGAGTTGCCGAAGGGAACGCGGGCGGAACTGTTGGGTGATTTGGCGAAGATACTTGATGAAGCGAGCACAAACATTGACGACGTCAGCGCTCGCGATGAAAAGAATGTTTTGATTCCGAAGGCGCTGCGAAAACTATCCGCGGCCTCGATCGGCTTCCTGGCCCAATTGAGCGCCCTCAGCCCTCAGGCGAAAGACGAAGACGAGCGTGCCGCCATTGCGCAAGCCATGGAGAACGCGCAGTCGATCGTCGACGCCGCTAACAAGCTTCCACCGCCCTCGACCAAGAAGAAGGACAAACCTCCCAAGTCTTAAAGCCCGGGACGACCGTTTCAACTTTGCGCTCTTCACCCCTGGCGGCTTCGCGCGCAACACTACGGTCGGGAGTTTGGCAGTTGTGACTTTGGAACCCTAGCTTTGATATTTGATTAAAGAGCGAACGTCGTACCCTTCAAGTTTCCGGCGCCCCGGTAAGAATTCCAACTCCACTACAAAGACCAGGCCCACCACTTTTCCTCCCAGGCTTTCTACCAGATTGGCCACCGCCCGCGCTGTGCCCCCGGTAGCAAGCAGGTCATCAGCAATGATGACTCGATGACCATCGCCTATTGCGTCGCGGTGAATCTCCAGCGTGTCCTGACCATATTCAAGTTCGTAAGAGATCGAGGCGCACTCGGCCGGCAACTTGCGCGGTTTTCGCACCGGGACAAAGCCTGCGCGCAGGTGATAAGCGAGCGCCGGCGCAAAGATGAAGCCGCGCGCCTCAACGCCCACGACCGTGTCGACATGCTCGTCTTTGTACTCCGCCGCCAAAGCATCCACCGTGCGCCGCAAGCCGTCGGGATGTTTCAGCAAGGTGGTGATGTCATAAAAGTTTATGCCGGGCTTGGGAAAGTCCGGCACCTCGCGAATCAGCTTTTTTAGATCATCCATAAGTTAGTGTCAGGGTGTTGGGTGTCAGGGTGTTGGGTGTTGGGTGTTGGGTGTTGGGTGTCAGCGCTCAATCCTGAAGGCTGCATACTCTCTCGTAGGATCCAGATTGATCTCTTCGACATGTTCGACTACTGCCAGGGCCGGGCCGGTAGCGAGATCGTGTTTGAATGCCTCGACGCTTGCTTCCGGCCCTTGGGCCAAGACTTCAACAGTCCCATCAGCGCGGTTGCGCACGTAGCCAACCACCTGATGTCGCGCGGCGGCGCGTTGGGCGAAAAAACGATAGCCTACTCCCTGCACCTCACCGCGTATCAGAAGCTTTCGCGCCACCCTGTTTGACATCTATATTGACACTGCCCTGCTAATCAAAACCGAGTCATCGTTCGCGACGAATTAGTTTGACCAGATCCTGGTTCAGGAGAGAACTGATGAAGAGCACGGCTATTCCAGACGCTTAATGAACATCCCACTATCAACGACAAGCCACCGCGGTCGCGTCACGGTTTGGCACTCGAAACATAGCCCTCAAGCAATTTCTGAGCGCGCGAACCGGTGCTAATCACGGCGAGCTTTTGTGACCAATCGTACCCGCTAAACACTCCGATGAGCTCGGCTTTTCGATTGTAGACCGGGCTTCCAGAATATCCCTCGCGCGGATCGATTCTCGCCGACCAATACTCCTGCCCGCGAAAACTATAGGGGCCATAAAACTTCCCTTCACTAACCATCTTGTCACCGTGGGGGCGAGCAATCAGTAGCAACTTCTCGTCTTTGTTGAGCTGAGTTTGAAAGGCGGGGGGCCTGGTTTCCTTTGGAGTATGGCACACGCTTAGCAGGGCGAGATCTGCATCTTCGTCGATCTTGACTACGTTAGCCAGACAGCCGTTGACGTGAACGGTCACCTTCAGTTCGTCGTCGGCACTGAAACCAAGAATGGCTCGCTTGGAAAGTGTTAACTTACCGGACACAACGTGATAAGCAGTCATGACCAACCCGTCACCCACAACAAAACCGCTGGCGTAGCCATTGGGACCCCAGTCAAGAACAGAAACCGCCCGCTGGAAGGCATTGGGATTTTTTTTCCTGAATTCCAGTTCGAGGGAGAGGGTATAGCGTTCCTGTTGTTTTCGGACCAGAGCCCCCGTGTCTTCTGCTGTGGAACTCGTCGCCAGCAAAGGCACCACCGTGGCAACCAACGCGAAGATAAAGAGTTTCATTTTCATTGGGTCTCCTCAAATAAGCCTGATCATCGGCTGCGATTCAGGACCGGTAAGTTCTACCAACCTGCGAGGGAAAGCCTGAGAAGTTCATTGAGTGCCGGCGGCAGGTCATATTGCGGCCGCGCACTTTTTTCCCGAACCAAAGAAATAGTTTTGCGCTGCGACCAATCCAACGCGCGAGGGGACGCTACTTCTATCACAGAACTTTGCGATTGGGAATGCTTCGCTATAGCCGGCCGGCGGCCCCAGGCTCGCGTCTTGCGTTTTAACCTTGAATGACGCGAGGTAAAATTTAGTTGCGAGTGCGAAGTTCCACGATCGCAATGCCACCGGGAGCGATCTCGACCGTGACCTTGCCGGGCCCGGCCGCCTCTTTTTTTACTTCCAGAGTTCGATCGGAGATCCATTCCCGGGCAGTTGCGATGTCCCGCGTGTCCGGGCGAATTGTTGCCGTCACGTTCGCGCTGCGATCGACCTGGGCCAGACCCTGTTGAGACTTAAAGACACCGTTGTTGTTGAAAAGCGTAACGACCCAACCATGATCAGTGCGGTTGACAAGGTATTCGACGTCACCCTTGACCTTCACTGGAGTTGCATCGGCGAACAGATGCGCCAGCATATGCGCTGCCAGTGGAGTGATGCGCTCGTCTTCGCCCAGTAGATCGGGCAATGCGCAAAAGACCACGCTTCCCTTGCCCACCTTGTTGACGGTTACGAGTGGGTCACCGGAAGTCGTGCTCATCAAGACTTTTGCGCCCTTCAGCTCGACCCTTTCATAGCGAAATATCTGCCCCCTCAAATCCTGCTCCGCTTCGTCCGGTGAAAGACAGCGCGCGTTGTGGGCTTCGGCGCCGACGCCAATGAAGCGAACGCCAAGTAAATCCTGATCCAGACCCCTGACCTGGCTCGCGTTGAGAACAACGGTGCCGCCGCTGCGTACGTAGTCTGCGATTTTCTTTTTCCAGGAGATGCTCCAATCAATGTCTCCACCGACGACAACGGCCCGATAGCTGTTCAGCACGTTTTCCGCTTGTGTGGAATCTCTATCACCCCTTGCAACCGTAGAACCGCTCTTCCTCGCGTTCGGGCTACCGCCCGGACTCTGCACCCTGGCTTCAGAAGCAACCAGCACGTCGAAGATGTCGCCAAAGATACCGGAGACGAATGCCTGCCGATCGGCGGTAGCAGGTTCACCCTCCAGCACAGTTCCCGGATAGTAGGCCACGGCAAATAGTTCACGCAGCGCCCGATCGCTACGGTTGATCTGCGATACCCCAAAAGGCCACTGGGGATAATCGGTCATGTCCCAGCCATGCGCCGGATCAAGCAAAACTGCGATGGGCGTATAGGGTGTGCCGCGCTCAGGATGCTTTTCTGCGAAGCGCATGAACTCGTCAGTTATTCGTCCCAGCGGGTTCAGTTGCAATGGATGTTCGCCCGGGCCAGGCTTGAAAAACTGATCGTGGCCCTGCTCGAGATAGATCGCCGAAGCACCCGACATGTAATAGAGGTAATAGCTCTTGCGATACCAGGAGAGCGAAGGGCCCATCGTTGGACCATAACGGGAATGGAAAAAAAAGTCAGGACCGGCGAAATTTTGCGCTTTGGTAAAGGTCGTCGCGGTATCGCCGAAATTTGGCGCGTGATAATAAAGAAACGACCCGCCGTATTGCCTGGCTGCCCCGCGCGTAAACGCAATCCGCAGGGCTGTCATCGGTTGGACCGCGGCCGTTTCAATTCCAATAAGCCGCACTCCCCAATCCGTTAGCGCATGCGCGAATGACGTGCTTGAGGTCGACTGCGCGGGAATCATCTTGTCCCACATCGCTCCGGTCTGCGTCTTGAACGTCGAACTCCATTTCTTAGCCAGTGCATTGGTGTAGAAGACTCGATGCGCCTCGAGCAATTCCTTGCGCGATGTTAAGGACGAGATCTTCAAATCGGCGGCAGCAGAATCCCATACGAAGCCGACGCTCTCTCCCGATATCCAACCGAGAAATTGATCCTTCAGTTCGCCCGTCAACAGTTTCCACGCCGCCTGACCTTCCCCCTCAGACATGGAGCCTGAGCCGTAGTTGATCAGCACGGCAAAGGGCATTTTTGTCTCGCGGAGATAGCGAAGAAAAGGACTGCCTTCCTTCAAATACTCGGGCAGGTCG
>DASXRU010000025.1:0-5802 GCA_036506395.1 Pyrinomonadaceae bacterium
AGCGCCCGTCGGGTGAAAATGTCGCACTCCAAACGATGGACGGATAGTCAATCGTCGTGATCCTTCGGCGGGTAAGCGCGTCCCACAGAATGATGTTCTCCGCGCCCGTTGCGACCAGTTGACCGTCTGGTGAAAATGCGACGGCGCGCCCGTGGTCCTGATGAGCCTTTTCGCGACTGAGCGTACGCCGCCGTGTGAAATCGGCGAAGATGACCTCGCCGCTGCTGGCGACGCAAACCAACCGCATGCCGTCTGGCGAGAGCGCGGCGTTTTGGCTTTCCCAGGCGGGATCAAACTGATTGCCAATGGCTTTTCCGGTCGTCACGTCCCAGGTGTTGGGAAGGGGCGAGGTATCGTGGTGAAAGATCATTTGCTTGCTTCTTTTAGGAAGAAGCAGAGTTTGAGCTTCGCTCGCCCCAAGCGGAATCCGTGCGAATCGCTCCCAGGTCCCCACATGCCATAGAAGCGTGGCGCGATCTTCAGGACTGTCAGCGACGTCGGCCGTAATCAACACCTGGGCATCAGGTGAAAAGGCGACAGAGGTGACTTTGCCGCGATGGTCGCGCAGCACTGCCTCCTTCTGCAGTTTGGTTGCGTCCCAGACGATCACCGTCCGGTCATAGCCTGCCGTCGCGAACCACTTGCCGTCGGGCGAGAAGGCCGCCCCGGCAATCCAGTCCGTGTGATCGTTGAACGTCGCCAGCCGCTCGCGCCGCGCGAAGTCCCAAACAATCACTTGCTTGTCTTCGCCGACCGAAACCAGCAATCGGCCGTCGGGCGAAAACACCGCACGCCGAACGGCCGCCGTGTGCCCGTCGCGCAGAATGTGTTCATCCCAAACTTCGCCGCGCGAAGCCATCGTCGCGATAGCCGCAAGTAACATCACCAGCACCAGCCCGAGCGCACTGAGTTTAGCAATCCGCCGCGTCGCGCGATTCTCGAACCGAAGCTTCAACGCCTCCAGTTCATTCAACAGCTCGGCGGCGGAGGCGTAACGTTCATCGCGGTTGGCCCTCAGCGCCTTGCGTATGATTCGTTCCAACTCCCGCGGCACGTGATCGAACTTATAACGCGGCAGCGGCTGCCGCTCGCTGCGAATAGCTTTCAATGCCTCAAGGCGCGTCGGACCGGCAAAAAGCCTCTCGGCGGTGACCATCTCATAGAGCACCGCGCCAAGCGAGAACAAATCCGTGCGGCCATCAAGCGGTTCGCCACGCGCCTGCTCCGGCGACATGTAACTCGCTGTACCCATGATCGTTCCCGGAATGGTCAAGTTCGTAGTCCCGCCTTCAGGCGGAAGTTCGTAACTCGATTCGTGGGCCGCGGTGTACCAACTTCCGCCTGAAGGCGGGACTACGAACTCTTCCTCGCTCAGTTTCGCGATGCCAAAATCCAGCACTTTCACCAGACCGTCCGCGCGCACCATGATGTTTTCGGGCTTGATGTCTCGGTGAATGATCCAGGCAGTGTGCGCCGCTTTAAGCGCGCCGGCGACTTGAACGGTCACATCGATCGCCTGCTTAACGCCGAGCCGCCGCGGCTTGGTGGTCGCCGGATCAATCAACAGTTGTCGCAGCGTTTCGCCTTCGACATATTCGCCGGCGATGAAGTGCGCGCCATCAATATGAATGATCTCAAAGATAGTGATTATGCTCGGATGATTCAGTTTCGAGACGGCGAAGGCTTCCTGCTCGAATCGACGCACTCGTTCCGGTTCGGCAGTAAACTCCGGCGGCAGCATCTTAAGGGCGACAGTACGAGGCAAGTTTTCATCCTGCGCCTTGTAGACTTCACCCATGCCGCCGCTGCCGATCAGTGATTCGATTTTGTAGTGACTGATGCGTTGACCTACGAGCGAGGCGGCCAATGACTCCGTCTGATGCTCGGCGAGATAGGCGAAGGCCGGCGTCTCGATGAAGCTGCGGGCCCCTTTTTCCTCGCTGAGCAGGGTCTCGATCTCGCGGCGCAACTGGACGTCCCCGGCGCAGGCCCTCTCCAGAAAAGCCACGCGCTCGCTCGGTTCAAGGTCAAGCGCATCTTGCAAGAGTTCTTCAACGCGTTCCCATCGAGTATGATTCATCGATGAGCTCCTGCGGGTTCTGAACCCTCGTTGCCCATCTCGTGCAACAACCACAATTTCGCCGTGCGCCATTCGCGTTTCACAATGTCGGTCGAAATGCCGAGCGCGGCAGCCGTCTCGTCTATGCTCAGGCCGCCGAAGAAGCGCAACTCCACAACCCGGCATTTGCGCGGCGCGAACTGCGCCAGCCGGTCAAGGCTCTCATCCAGCGCCATCAACTCCAAATCGCGCTGATGCGTCACGACCATTCCCTCATCGAGCGGGATGCGCGTGAACTCGCCGCCGCGTTTTTGGAAATGGCGCTTACGCGCCTCGTCCACCAACACGCGGCGCATTAGCTGGGCGGCGATAGCAAAGAAATGTGCCCGGTCGTGCCACGGCACCCGGCTGGCGTCAATCAACCGCAAATAAGCTTCGTGCACCAGCGTCGTGGTCTGCATCGTATGGCTGGCGCGCTCGTGGCGCAAACACTGTCGCGCCAGACGGCGCAATTCGTCGTAAACCAGCGGCATCAACCGATCGAGCGCCGACTCATCGCCGTCTCTCCATTCCAGGAGCAGTTGCGTGACATCTTGTGAAGCTTGTGTACTCATCGGCGCCTTTCCCCGCGCGGCCATTGGAGAATTGCTCATCGCGCGAAGATAACGGCCTCTGACTGTTGCTAAATGTACGTGGGACGAGCTGGAAAATCTCTCTCAGCTACCCGCCATTTCAGCCTCAATTCGCGCATATAGATCATGAAGCCCAACGGTTGATGGCGGGGTGATGAATTGTCAGACCACCAAAGAGGTCGCCAGTTTAGCACCTCCCATCAGCCAGGGTCAACGGCAAAGCCAGATCCTAATACGCGGCTCCGTAAATCCGTAAATATGTGCGGCCGATGCCAGGAGGGAAAAGAAATGAGACTCTCTTCAACTATTTCGCTGGCGCTTGCGGGCGTTCTCTGTCTTGCAATGCATCCGGCAGTCGTTTGGCAGAATACTTACCAACTTCCTCAATCGACGGGCGAAAGAATTCTCGCGGATGAGAGTTTGTTCAACGCGGATTTCGTCGGATCGCTCGACAGAGAATTTCTGAAATCAAACGGCGAGAAGCGCGGATGTGTTTTGCCCGAAGAGAGTCGACCGGCGTTTAGCGAACTCAAGGCACGGCACGGCGAGCCGGATGATATCGTGGATGAAAAAGCCCCAAGACTCCCCTCTGGTTTCAACGTTGAGGAATACAAGCATCGCCCCGGTCCTCTGCCGGTGAGATGGGTAGAAACCAGGGTGTACTATTATGGCAATATTGGATTTGGCGTTGATGAGAATGACGATACGGTGTTATTTGTCACGAACCGTTCAGCCCGGCAGCCCGATTCCGCGCCTGAAGAGCGAGCAGCAGCTCAGTTGTCGAACGTGCGCGCCGAAGCTCAAAACAATTTTGACGGCAACTGGGATGAGGGCGTCACTAGCAAGAACCTGTTTTTCACCGTCATCGACAATACTATCACCAATGCCACGATCACGAATCTCAGATTTTCGCTAGGGATTTCATCTTGTAACGACGGTGGAACGATCAGCACCAGCTATGCGCCTCCTGTGCAGATAAGCGGGAATGGGGTTTCCTTCACGGTTTCAGGTTTCACCGGCAAGAATGTCTGGAGCATCGCTTGCGATGGGACATTCAGCTCTGATACTTCAATATCTGGCAGTGAATCCGTTATCTTCATAGGAAATTGCGGCTTCGTGTTCGGCTTCAGCAGCTTTCGCGCAACCAAGCAGCCCGATTACGTGCTGTTCACACGCCCCAGCATTCAGGCAATACTTTCGGGCGAGTCAACCAGCTTCCAGGTTGGCGTCAACTCACTTGGCAGCTTCAATCAGCCGGTCGACGTGCAAATGCTCGTTCCCAGTGAACCGGGCGTCACATTGAATCTCTCAGCTACCAGGATTCGACCCGGCGAGACTGCGACATTGAACGTTACCACGGCAGCAAATGCGCCTTCGGTCCTGCTCGGAATAGTTTTTCGAAGCTCCACAGGTCAGGCCACGCACGACACCATTGCGATACTTGATCTGAGAACCTTTGTGCTTACGATCAATCCCGAATTACAGACCATAGGAAAAGGGCAGACTGCAAATTATTCGCTCAACACGAGGACGGCCCTGTTCAAGGACAGGGTAAATCTGACTTCGTCCGTGTCGCCTTCGACCTCCACTATCAATGTCAACCTTGCGTCAACTTCACTTATTCCGGGCGAGAACACAACCTTTACCGCGACTTCGTCGGCCACTACGCCGTTGAACACCTACACGATTACCATCACGGCGAAGTCAGGCCAGATCATGGAGACCACTACAGCGCGAGTAAGAGTCTCTGACCCGGACTTTGAGTTCGCAATCACACCCAGCTCAAAACAGGTTGCGCCGGGAGGCACTACAAACCTGCAAGTGGATGTTAAATCACTGGTAGGCTTCAACCAGCCCGTGAATCTATCGACTACAGTGAGTCCAAATAACGGCAATCTCTCGGCAAGCATTTCGCCAGGCGTCGTCACTCCGGGAGGCAATGCGACTCTCACGGCAACGGCGTCACAGAGCGCGCAGGTAAACAGCTCATTCACGATAACCGTGAAAGGGACATCCGGTTCGCTCATGCACACTTCGACTGCAACCGTGCAAGTCTCCGGCCCGGACTTCGCACTCGGCTTTGCCTCAACCACTGTAAATGGAGACCGCGGCGCTAAGGCCAGGATAGTGGTAACCATCACTCGCATCGGAGCCTTCACCGGCGATGTAACGATCACCCCACCCGACGCATCGGCCGAAGGCATCGTCGCGAAGTTCCCAGAACCAATCACGACCTCGGACTCGACTGCGTCGTGGAAGTTTAAGATAAAGGCGTCTGCTGCAACAGGGCCGCACCAGCTCACTTTCACAGGCAGAGACGCAAGCGGACGTGTCCGTAGTGCGACGGCCACTCTTGTGGTTCAGTAGCAGAACAAGTATTCGCCAGAAGCGAGGAGATATGAAAAGGAGATCTTTAGGAGATTCTCACTGGCGCCCGAAACCAAAGTGAGGTTAGTCATGACAGACGCGCGTTTGATCACTACATTTCTTGTGCTGCTGGTTTCATTCCGGGCAGCCACGGTTGAGCCATTCACCAAATCGCCGCCTCAAAACCAGGTCGAGAGTCAGTGGAACCAGGAATCGCTGGCCGGGTCTGTGCGGCTTGTCGAAACCAAGCAGGAATCGGAAAAGGTATTCCAGCACGACATAGTGTCGCGCGGAGTCTTTGCGATCATCCTGACGCTGACGAACCAGTCGAAAGACAGCAGCTATTCGCTGCAACGCTCCAACATAACAGTTCGCACCGAGTTTGACGCGCAGATTGCGTCGCTCGAACCTCAACGGGCTTACGACAGATTGATGTGGAAGATAGGCAGCGGACCTGCGTTTGCGGAGGCGGGCATCGTTCGAGCCATCGCCGAAGGATCGCGCAAGAAGAAGCTTCAAAAGTCTGTCCTGGCTGCGGCCATCGGCCCAAACGTAACCTTGACTCCCGGAGACGAGATCGAAGGCGCACTGTTCTTCGTTCCCCCCAAAGACACGAAGACTCTGCGGTTCTCGACCCTGGTTGTCGGTGAGATCATCAACCAGAAATCGGGCGAGCGTTTTCCCTTACGCTTCCCCCTGGCAACACAACAATAAGGAGCTCAAGATGAAAAAGATTTTAACGCT
>DASXRU010000026.1:0-12268 GCA_036506395.1 Pyrinomonadaceae bacterium
CAGCACCCTCACCAGCACGCCCACCGGAACTACCACGCTGACGATCAGTGCCACCGCCACCGGCATCACCATCAATCCCATCACCGTCACCCTCACTGTCCTACCTTATGGTACAGCTACAGAGATCTTTGTCGGCAATCACGCTCCAGGCCCATCAACCTTCATCACCGTTTCCAGATTCCTTGGAGACGCGGATGGGGATGTGAGCCCGGCGTCCGAGTTTTACGGAGACAATGCGAACGCGGTGGCGCGCGACGCGAGCGGCAACATCTATGTCGCCAGCGATACGGGGAACAGAATCCGAGTCTACGCCCCAGGGAGCGTAGGGTTCGCTCCGCCGATACGCGAGATCATCGGCCGGGCGACAAAGGTGCACCGGCCGACCGGCCTCGCGCTGGATGGTCAGGGAAACCTGTACGTCGCGGAACGCGGGGGGCCGACAAACCAGTCTGCTGT
The DNA here is from genome assembly GCA_036506395.1 of Pyrinomonadaceae bacterium. Classification (GTDB taxonomy): domain Bacteria; phylum Acidobacteriota; class Blastocatellia; order Pyrinomonadales; family Pyrinomonadaceae; genus DASXRU01. Next base: position 457 of record DASXRU010000026.1, read on the forward strand.
GCTCAAATTTGCGCCAGGCGCGGATGGCGATGTCGCTCCCATTGCCATCATCCCTTCGCGGATTCCGGTCACAGGCGAGGTAGCCGGAGTGAATACCCGGATGGACATTGCGAGCGGCGTGGCCGTTGATGCTGCCGGGTCGATATACGTTGTGACCTGTCAAGAGCCGCAACGCCCAGGCGACAGCAAACTCCTAATATTTGCTCCCGGCGCCAATGGCGACGTGGCTCCGGTCGTAGAGATCACAAATGATCTCAACGAACCTCAGCAGGTGACGCTGGATGAAGATGAAAACATCTACATCACGAACAGGGGTGGGGTTTCCGCCATCACGGTGTATGCCGCGGCACCGACCGCCAACGTGACGCCAGTGCGCACCATTACCAGCGCAGACCTTAGCGATCCCTTTGGAGTAGCGGTAGATGGCGCGGGCAGAATCTTTGTTGCAGAAACCGCCCTGCACAGCATTCTGGTGTTTGACACCGGCGCATCAGGCAGTGTGGTTCCATTCCGAAAGATACAGGGATCGAGCACTGGCCTTAACAGGCCGTTAGGGATTGCGGTCCGCTTCTGAGGTCGAGTAAGCAGGGGGAAAGTGAAGCTCGCTTGAGAAGGAGAGAAGGAGTAACGCGGATATGTGGTCTGCTGCCTGGCACAAAATTGAACTGAGAGTTTTCCTTATCATCCTGTTTGCAGCCCTGGCCCAAACTGCGGCCCGTGCCCAGCACCTGGAATTCAGTGCACAACTTGGAGACCGGGGATTGGATGAGTCCCGTGGCGTGGCTGTCGATCTATCGGGAAACGTCTATCTGACAGGTTCCACCGATGGCGCACTCGAAGGCGCCAACCAGGGTGGCCATGACGCCTGGCTGGCCAGGTATGACAGCAGTGGCGGGTTAAGATGGATTAAACAATTGGGAAGCCGCGGCGATGACTTCGCTTACGGGGTGGCCGTTGACAGTGTGGGCAACGTTTACATCACCGGGAGCACCTCGGACCAGTTGGGCCCATCGCGCAAGGGAGCGCTTGACGCCTTTCTGGCCAAGTATGACAGCAGTGGCACGTTGCTCTGGGTAGGGCAGTTTGGGACCGCCAGCGATGACATCTCCTCCGGGGTGGCGGTCGATGCCGCTGACAATGTCTATCTCACCGGCACAACCTTCGACCAACTGGGAGCTGCCTACTATGGGAATGGCGATGCTTTTCTGGCCAAGTACGACAGTCAGGGCGGCACGCTCTGGACAGATCAACTCGGGACTCGTCAACTCGACTCGGCGCGGGCGGTGGCGATCAACCCTTCTGGCGATGTCTATATCACGGGAGACACCGCCGACGCTCTGGGTGGGAACTTTGAAGGAGGAACCGATGCCTTTTTAGCCAGATACGATAGCAGCGGTACGCGCCAGTGGGTCAGGCAACTGGGCAACACAGGCATTGACGAATGCTACGGCGTGGCGGCGGATGCTGCCAACATTTACATCACGGGGCGCACCGATGGTTTTTTAGGAGGCAGCAATCAGGGTGGCTTTGACGCCTGGGTGGCCGCCTACGGCGTCAACGGCATGCGGTTGTGGACCAGGCAACTGGGGACTGCAGCTGATGAGGCGGCCCGCGGCGCGGCGGTTGATGGCGCGGGCAATGTTTACATCAGCGGATGGACCGCGGGCTCGTTGGGCGGAGCCAATCAGGGTGGCAGAGATGCCTGGGTAGCTCAGTATCAGAGCAACAGCAACCCCCGCTGGACGCTGCAGCTTGGCACCGCCGCGGCGGACGAAGCTCCTGGGATCGCCGTCGATAGCGCCCGGAATTTCTATCTCACCGGCACCACCGCAGCTTCGCTCGGCGGACGTTTCCAGGGAGGAACAGACGCCTGGTTACAGGCCTACTCCCAGACGCCCGCAATCAGTAGCTTCAGCCCCGGCAGCGGTGCGACGGGAAGCACGATCACTATTCTGGGAAAGAACTTCACCGGCACAACGTCGGTCAGGTTCAACGGAGCGCCCGCCACCTTCGTGATCAATACGCCGGGACAGATCACCGCGACACTACCGGCCGCCGCCAGCACGGGACGCATCACCGTCACCAACTCATATGGCACGGCGACCAGCGCCAACGACTTCATCGTCACCACGACCCCAGCCGTGACGCTTTCGGCCACGCCCACCACCCGCACCATCGCTGCCAGCCAGCCGGCGATTTACACGATCAACCTCAACCGAAGGAACTATCCCGGTCTGGTCGATCTCTCGGTCAGCGGCCTGCCCACGGGAGCCACCTCCTCATTCAGTGCTGACCCGACTACGGGGAGCAGTTCCAGTCTGCGCATTGATACCACCACGGCGACCGTCACCGGGACGCGGACCTTGACCATCAGCGCCACGGCGACGGGTATCACAATTGCACCCATCACCGTCACGCTGACGATCACTCCGCCGCCGGGTGTGACGCTGACGGCGACGCCCACCAGCAAAACCGTCACGGTGGGCCAAGCAACCACCTACACGATCAACCTCAATCGGACAAGTTACTGGAACAGTGTCAGTTTATCGGTCAGCGGCCTGCCGGCGGGGGCGACCTATAATTTCAACCCGCAGCCGGCGCAGGGACAGGTCTCCAATCTCAACATCAGCACCCTCACCAGCACGCCCACCGGAACTACCACGCTGACGATCAGTGCCACCGCCACCGGCATCACCATCAATCCCATCACCGTCACCCTCACTGTCCTACCTTGTTGTGTGGATTGGATACGGCAGGAAGGGACCTCAGATAATGAATATTCAACCGAGGTAGCGGTGGACAGTGGGGGTAATCTCTATGTCGTCGGAGGCGAAGCAATCTTATTAACGAAGTACGACTCCACCGGGCAAAAAATCTGGGAGGTGCCAACTCTCGGCCAGGGGTACTCACCGCAGGATGTTGCCGTTGATAGCGCGGGCGATGTTTACATCACGGGAGAAGAATGGCAGCGCGAGTCGTGGCTAGCGAAATACGATCGCGACGGAAAACAGTTATGGATTGAACTGTTGGTAGACCCGGGAAGGGATAGCTCTCTTAGTGTCGCTGTGGACGGCGCAGACATCTACATCACCGGAAGGACAGATGGGTCCCTGGGCGGTCCGAACCCGCTCCCGCCGAATGAAGACGCCTGGCTGGCAAAGTTTGACGCCTCGGGCAGTGAGGTCTGGCGGGCCCAGTTGGGAGACACTGGCCATGACGCAGCCCGGGCCATTGCGGCAAGATCAGGGTTTGTATACATCACAGGTTACACCGATGGCGATCTAAGGGGAACAGGGACGGGAAGTTTGTTTCTTGCCAAGTATGGGACAGTGCAGAACGCAAGCGGACCGAGTGCGGCTCGATTGTGGGTCCATCAGTTCGGCAACGCAATTTCCGGGGTCGACGGTGTTCGCGATGTCGCGGCACTTAGCTCCGGCGACGTCTACGTCACAGGAACCGTAGGTGACGAAACAGGAGCCGTGGGTGATAACGCCTTTCTGGCAAAATTCGACGCCAACGGAAACAATTGGACACGACAGTTGGCGGCCGACGTGGCAATGAACAGTTCCCAAGCCTTCACGGGTTCCCGTGCTATCGCGTTGGACAGCGCAGATAACGCATACATCACGGGATACACCACGGGTTCTCTGGGCGGTACGCATCAGGGAGAGGAAGATGCTTTTGTCGCAAAGTATGACAGCAACGGCAATCTCGTCTGGACAAAGCAACTGGGCTCTTTAAATGGCGACGTTTCTAACGGAATAGCGGTGAGCGGCTCGGGTGGTGTGTTCATTACGGGAAATACCGGGGGCAGTCTGGGGGCAATTTATCAGGGGCCCGGCACCCAAAGCTGGCTGGGCGACTCCTGGTTAGCGAAGCTCTCACCGTCTGTGATCCCTTACATCACGAGCTTTTCCCCAACCAGTGGGCCGGTGGGAACCAGCGTTATCATCACCGGAGGAAATTTCACCGGCGCGACGGCAGTCAAATTCAATGGCGTCTCCGCCGCCTTCACCGTCAACTCAGCCACCCAGATCACGGCAACTGTCCCCGCAGGTGCGACTACAGGCCGGATCTCTGTCGAAACGCCCTGCGGCTTTGCCTACAGCGCCACGGACTTTGTCCGATGATCGACTGGGAGACGCATGGAGATATAGAAAACACCATCCTAAAATCCACTACGGCTAAAGTCGTCGTCGGGCGGTTCGATTCCTCGCCTGGCCACCATTGTGTTTACGATGAAAGGCTTAAGGAGAATGGAAATTGGCCCACGCCTTTTTCATTTCTCTTGGCCTGCTTTTTCTTTCTAGTTTCGCCAGTAGTTCTTGATGCGCTCCTCAAGGAGTGGAAACGGTACGTAGTCGGCGCTTCGTCCGGCGCGGCGTAGTTCTTCAACCATCCGCATGGCGCCGTCTGCGTTTCTGGTGTGAACCAAAATAGTTGAGGCAGCCTGAAGTTCCGGGTGAGCAGCAAGCCAGCAAGCTATGGCGTAGCCGGTGCGCTCATCGTCATGACAGGACGTGTTGTAGTGTTCCGGATGGAGGTCGTGATCCAGAAAGATGGCGTCGTAGGAATTTGTACTCAAGAGTTCTTGTGCCTGCTTTACATCATGAGCCACGTCAACAAAGTCGCCTTTGAAACGCGCAGAAAACCATCTATGTCTTCTCTTGTCGTCGTCCAGAAGAAAAACCCGAATTGGATGGCGCTCGGCCTTTACCTTGCTGAGTCCGAGTTTGCTCAGCAACGAATGTAATAACGGCATGTCGGTCTCGATAAAGCCTCCGGTTATATAACAATAGTCTACGCTCGGCAGATTTGAAAACTACGACTGGGAAGATACGAGAGAAGAGTCACAGTAGTTTTGCATCCGATTAGCAGCGAAAACCGCATCAATCAACGGCAAACTGGGCGATCGGATTTTGAGAACGCGAATTAACAGTCTTCGATAGGTGCGATTGATTGCGCCCGCTTCTTCCGATGCTATAATCCAAATCGAATTTGCCCAGTGAAAAGAAATATCTGGTTCGTCATTTAGCACTCCTGGTCCCACAATGTCATCCGATAACTCAGATAAGAAAGTCTTACGAATGGTCAGTAACGTTCAGGACTCCTCGGATTCCCCCAAAAACACTAATGAAGCGAAGGATGCTGAAAATGTTGTCTGCCCGTTTTGTTTTGGTACCGGAACCAGGCTCGAGCCGGATGAAGAAGGAGCAAGTGGAAGCGTAAAAGGCGCCGTTATTTGTGAATGCCGCCGGGAAAAAAGCGGCACAAGATTCCTCGATGCGGCGCGTATTCCGCCGCGGTTCCGCGAATGCTCTTTCCATAACTACTACCCGAAAAATGATTCACAGTATTTCGCGCACAGTTTCGCCTGCAGGCTGGTTGATGAATACCCGGCAGTAGAAACTGGGTTGCTTTTCATGGGGTCGGTAGGCGTGGGCAAGACGCATCTGGCTATTGCCGTGCTGAAGGACCTGATCGAGAAGAAGGGCGTTACTTGTTTGTTCTACGAGTCGGGCTCGCTCCTCAAAGCCATCCAGGATTCCTACAACCCGATATCACAAACGTCTGAGATGCGTGTGCTTGCTCCGGTCTACCAGGCCGAGGTACTGGTCCTGGACGAACTGGGCGCCACCGTACCGACAAATTGGGTGCGCGACACGCTGTACCAGATCATTAACACGCGGTACAACAACAAGAAACTCACGATCTTCACCACCAATTATCTGGATGAGCCACGCGTCAGCTCCGAGGAGAATCCTGACACTAGTGATACGAGACGAAGAGGCAGGAACTTTGCTTCAGAGCGGATTCAGGAGCTAACAACGCTTGAGGAGCGTATTGGTACCCCTTTGCGCAGCCGTCTGTATGAGATGTGTAAGAGAGTGACGATCGAAGGAGAGGACTATCGCAAACGTCTGGAGCAACGCCGCTTTGATTCCGTCAAGGATTAGAATCCAAACAATAGCTAGCGAGGCCTGGTGTTGAGCCGTTTGTCGATGAAGTCTTTGAAAACGTCACGTAGACCCGGCTGAATCTTGAATGCTTTTTCAAAGTCTTCAAGCGCTTCAGCTTTTTTTTCTTGCAGCGTTTCTATAACTGCGCGCGCACTATAAGCTTCCGCTAAATTCGGATCGAGGATGATTGCCTTTGAATAATCAGTCAATGCTCCGTTCAAATCCTGCTTGGCCTGTAAGGCGGTCCCGCGTGCGTAGTACACGCCGGCGTCAGGTTTCAACTCAATTGCCTTGCTGTAGTCGGCGATTGCCCTGTCAAATTCTCGCTGGGATTGCCACAACTGCGCGCGATTGATGTACGCATCCACGAATTTCGGGCTGGCTTCCAAGGCGGAAGTGTAGTCTCTGACAGCCGCCGCAGTATCTTGCTTCGCTTGGTAGGCAGTGCCGCGATTGTAGTAGGCGATCGTCAGCTTGGGATTGAACTCAATGGCTTTCGTGTAATCGCTAATTGCAGCTTCAACGTCGCCCTTAGCTTTCCTGGCGTTGCCGCGATTGTTGTAAGCCATAGCAAACTCTGGTACCAGCTGGATTGCGCTGGAAAAGTCGGCAATGGCCCCGTCGTTGTTGCCCTGCTGCATCCGCACCACCCCGCGATTGAAATAAGGTTCGACGCTACGCGGGTTGAGTTCAATTGCTTTACTGTAATCGTTGATCGCGCCATCCAAATCTCCCTTTTGGAGTTTGATATTTGCGCGATTGTTATAAGCGGTACCGAGGCGAGGTTCTAACGCCAGAGCTTGATCGTAGTCCGCGAGAGCGCCATCCAGATCGCCACTCTCCTGTTTTTGCAATCCACGGTTGTAGTACTCGAGGGCTTTCCCGGATTTTTGCCCAATTGCGGGCATGAGGAAAAGAGTGACAACAACAAGCGTCATCAGAAGCTTGGCGATCAACCTGGCAGTTTCTTGAAATCGCTGGTTATTGGCTCTCATGTCGTGATAAATCGGAGGGGACAAATCCATGATGAACGTTGCACTCAACATCAGTACCGGAAGCGGTAGCGACCGGCCGAAAACTCAAGCTTGGTTACCAGCGCTCCAGTGCAACCCCGCTTTGACACATTGAAACGGGCCAGTGATAACTGAACATCGGAGAATCAGACAACCCACGTTGACTCTTCGGCCGGTCGCTACCACCACCCTAGCGCGGCTGCCGCGCCGGGGACCCTGGTCCGGTTCCGGTACTGATATTGAGTCGCTTCCCGCCGCCGGGCTAAAGCCGCGGGGTGAAATGAGACTCGGTTCAACCCAAACTGCAGCCGTACGCAAGCCGTCTGCGTTTTCAGGCTTCGATACCGCTATGTATAATGCTGTGATTCCACTTCGGTCAATTCTCTGAGCAAATTAGTTGCCTTAATGCCCAAACGCACCGATATCCACAAAATCTTAGTCATCGGTTCCGGCCCCATCGTTATTGGACAAGCATGCGAGTTTGACTATTCCGGCACGCAAGCGTGCAAGGCTTTGCGGCAGGAAGGGTACAAGGTTGTACTGGTGAATTCGAATCCAGCAACCATCATGACGGATCCCGAAACGGCTGACGTTACCTACGTTGAACCGCTAACCGTCGAAACCCTCAGCGCAATCATTCGAAAGGAACGTCCGGATGCGTTGCTGCCGACAGTTGGCGGGCAGACGGCCCTGAACCTCGCGATTGCGCTGGATAATTCCGGAGTTCTGGAAGAGTTAGGCGTCGAAATGATTGGCGCCAAGCGCGAGGCTATCCGCGTTGCAGAAGATCGCATGCTTTTCAAGAAGGCGATGGACGAAGCCGGGCTGCAAATGCCGAGTGGTGGTTTCGCCAAATCGTGGCTTGAAGCCCAGGAGATTGTGGTGCGTACCGGCTACCCGGCCATCATTCGACCGTCATTCACTTTAGGAGGAACAGGAGGCGGCACCGCATACAACCCGGAAGAGTTTGAAGAAATAGTACGCGCCGGCCTTGCTGCGTCGCCGGTGCACGAGGTGCTGGTCGAAGAATCAATCCTGGGATGGAAAGAGTTTGAGCTTGAAGTGATGCGCGACCTTGCGGACAACGTCGTGATCATTTGCTCGATTGAGAACTTCGATCCGATGGGCGTGCACACTGGCGATTCAATCACTGTCGCGCCAGCGCAAACTCTTACCGATCGCGAATACCAGCGCATGCGTGACATGGCGATTGCCATTATTCGCAAAGTCGGCGTGGAAACCGGCGGATCGAATATACAGTTTGCGGTGAACCCGGAAAATGGCGATATACGCATCATCGAAATGAACCCGCGCGTGTCGCGCTCCTCTGCGCTGGCCTCTAAAGCAACTGGATTTCCGATTGCGAAGATTGCGGCCAAACTCGCCGTTGGTTATACGCTTGATGAGATACCCAACGACATTACGAAGAAGACACCTGCATCCTTTGAACCGACGATCGACTACGTCGTGGCCAAGATTCCCAAGTGGGACTTCGAGAAGTTTCGCGAAGCAGAAGACGTGCTCGGAACACAGATGAAGTCTGTCGGGGAGGTAATGGCGATTGGCCGAACTTTTAAGGAAGCTCTGTTCAAGGGCTTGCGTTCACTGGAAGCGGTAAAGCCCCTGCGGCTTGAAGATGTCTCTGATGATGAGCTGCAGAGAAAACTCGCGCGGCCTAATTCGCAGCGCTTTTCCTACATCACTTATGCTTTGCAACACAATTGGTCCATCAGCGAGATCTATCGTCTCTCTCGCGTTGATCCATGGTTCCTCGCACAGCTTCAGGATGTGATGGAAATCCAGAAGGGAATCGAAGGCCGCAGGCTCGAGGACATTTCGCCCGAGCCTTTGCGGTCTTTTAAGGAGGTCGCGCTTTCGGACCGTCGCCTCGCCTATCTCACGAAACGATCCGAAGACGAAGTTCGTGAATATAGAAAGAGCCTGGGTGTGGTCCCGGTCTACAAGCGCGTTGACACTTGCGGCGCCGAGTTTGAATCGTTCACACCCTATCTCTATTCGACTTTCGAAACTGAAAACGAAGCTGCGCCCACTAATCGCCGCAAGATCATGATTCTTGGCTCCGGCCCCAATCGGATCGGCCAGGGCATTGAGTTTGACTATTGTTGCTGCCACGCTTCGTTCGCGCTTCGCGATGCGGGGTTTGAAACGATCATGGTCAACTGCAATCCGGAAACAGTTTCCACGGATTACGACACCTCGGATCGCCTCTATTTCGAGCCGCTCACTTTTGAAGACGTGATGAATATCATCGACGTTGAAAAGCCTGAAGGCGTCATCGTGCAGTTTGGCGGGCAGACACCGCTAAACCTGGCGATGCGGCTTCACAAAGCGGGGGTTCCCATTATTGGAACTGCAGCAGACTCGATCGACCTTGCCGAAGATCGAAAACGCTTTGGGTCGCTACTGCGAGAGTTGGGCATTCCACAGCCGCAGAACGGGATGGCCGCTACCGGTGAAGAGGCGAAGAAGGTTGCCGAGCAGATTGGCTATCCGGTTCTCGTACGCCCCAGTTACGTGTTGGGTGGCCGCGCGATGGTCATTGTTTACGACGAGGAGAGCCTCGATGAATATGTGCGCACCGCCGTTGGCTTCACGCCTGACCGGCCGGTGTTGATTGATAAGTTTCTCGAGCGCGCGGCGGAGTTTGATGTCGATGCTCTGGCGGATGAAAACACGTGCGTAATTGCTGCAATTCAGGAGCACATCGAAGAAGCGGGAATCCATTCGGGTGACTCCTCCTGTGTTCTGCCGCCGTTCAAAATTGACCCTGAACACATTGAGACGATGCGTCATTACACGCGTTTACTGGCGACCGCATTGTCAGTGCGCGGCTTGATGAATATTCAATTTGCGATCAAGGACCACCGGGTTTATGTGCTCGAGGTGAATCCACGCGCGTCGCGTACAGTCCCGTTTGTTTCTAAGGCCACGGGCGTCCCGATTGCACGCATCGCCGCGTTGGTGATGGCCGGGGAAGCTCTCGCCGATTTTGATCTACCCGAGAATTTGGCGGTCAGTCGCTTCTTTATCAAGTCGCCGGTCTTTCCGTTTGCGAAGTTCCCTGGAGTTGATCCCATCCTCAGTCCAGAGATGCATTCGACCGGCGAAGTAATGGGAGTCGGCGAGACGTTTGGAGAAGCCTATGGAAAGGCAATGATGGGTACAGGTCTATCGCTGCCGCGGGCTGGGCGCGCCTTTATCAGCGTCAATGATGCGGACAAGGGACAGGCAGTGATTCTCGCGCGCAAGTTGGTGCGGCTTGGCTTTGAAATTGTAGCTACATTGGGGACGGGCGATCGCTTGCGCGAAGTTGGATTGAAGGTCGAGAGTGTCTTCAAAGTGAACGAAGGCCGTCCAAACATAGTCGATCACATCAAGCGGGGTGAGATCGCGCTGGTTATTAATACACCGTTAGGGCGCGCGTCATATTTTGATGAACAGGCGATTCGCCGCGCGGCGTTGCAATACAACGTTCCTTGCGTCACAACGATGACGGGAGCGCAGGCAATCGTTGAGGCGATTGCCTCACAGGGCGGGGAGACCAAGGTTCGCTCGTTGCAGGAACTGCATGCGGTTAGCGCGACCGTGCGGTAGTCTCGGGAAGTGATCGAAATCCCGAAGCGGCTTTGCCGCCGCACAGTGCGGTAAGGCTAAGCCTGGCTAAGCCTTACCGACGTGACATCCTTAACTCTGAGCGAGGCTGCGCCTCGCAGTGGAGGCGTAGCCTCAAAAGTTCTTAAGACTTGATCCGGTAAGGCACAGCCTTACCGCACTGTGCGGCGGCGAAGCCGCGGTAACGAGGGTTCCAAGTGGAAATCAATAGCAGCGAAACGATAAAGAGGGTTTTGGATGAGTGTATGACAATTGCTGTCGTTGGACTTTCGTCGGATCCGGGCCGACCTTCTTATGGCGTTGCGTCCTACATGAGGCGGCGAGGCTACAAAGTGATACCGGTCAATCCAAACGAAACTGACGTGTTTGGTGACAAGTCGTACGCGTCGCTGGCCGAAGTTCCGGATAAGATCGATCTGGTTAATGTTTTCCGTAGGCCGAGTGAGGCTGGACACGCGGTTGACGAAGCAATCACAGTTGGCGCTAAGGCGGTTTGGCTACAGGAAGGTGTGATCGACGAAGCCGCGGCCGGGCGTGCGCAACAGGCTGGTCTTCTTGTTGTCATGGATCGTTGCTGGTTGAAGGAGCATGCCCGCGGTGCCAGACAGTAGCAGCCGGAGAAGCAGCACACTGAAGGCCTTGGGCATTGTGTGAAGACTCGAAGCGAGACTCCTACTCCAGTCGCGGCGGGGGCTTGCCGCCGCCGCGACTCAGTCTAGAGTCCTGTTTGAGCCTAAGCACAGTCGCGAGAGGTGGGTGGGCTAAAGCGCGATGCCAACTCAAATAAAAGCGGTGGTGATTACCGTCAGCGACGCGTGCTCTCGTGGCGAGCGCAAAGATACCTCAGGCGAACTGCTCGTCCAACTACTCCGCGAGTATGGCGCAGAGATTGTCGCGACGAGAATCCTGTCCGATGATCCCGATCCCCTTACCGCTGCATTGCGAGAATATGCTGATGAACGCGACGTCAATCTCATCGTCACAACTGGCGGAACCGGCCTTGCGCCACGCGACAACACGCCCGAGGCCACACTAGCCGTCATCCAGCGCGAAGCTCCGGGATTAGCAGAAGCCATGCGTGTTGAAACACTCAAGCAAACTCCAATGGCCATGATTTCGCGGGGCGTCTGCGGTGTACGTTCCGGCGCATTGATCATTAATCTTCCCGGATCACCCAAAGCCGTTCGCGAGAGTTTTGCTGTGATT
>DASXRU010000027.1:0-5142 GCA_036506395.1 Pyrinomonadaceae bacterium
TGCCTTCGTTGATCAGACCCTTGACGTTAACCTTGCTCAGCGCGACGTCTCTGTTCTTATCGATGCTGGTGATGGGGATGGCGCCGGTGGTGACCATGGGCCGCCCCGCCAGCTTGCACTGCTCTTCGAGGTACTTGACCATCTTATTGAATGTAGCCGTGGGAATACGTCCTGGCATCCAGCCATCGCGGTAGTCCGCCGCCCGCCGGCAGGAAGCCGGTGTGCCACCGCCGTACCAAATCGGAATGTTCTTGCTCGGCGTCGGTTTGAGCTCAACGTCTTTGAAGTCGTAATAGTCGTCTTTGTAAGTGATCTTTTCACCGGCCCAGAATCGGCGGCACAGCTGCGCATTGACCTTCGCTATGTTGGCGCGATCTTGCAAAGTAGTTTTCTTATAACCCGCCGCTTCGAATTCATGAGGAAATGTACCGAGGCCAAGGCCCATGATGATATTGCTGTCGCACAGCGTGCTGAGGCCCGCCATGGCTTGCGCCAAATGAATCGGATGCCGGTGCGAGATCATTGTGCCGGTGCCGAGAATCAGTTTTTTGCAGATCGGGGCGATGGCCGCGAGGATCAGCAACCCCTCGATGTGGGTATTATCTTCGCCCTCCATGCCGTGCGGTTCGAAGACCAGATGGTCCCTGACCCATACCGAGTCAAATCCATAGGCCTCAGCCTTTTTCGATCCTTCGATGCAGCTTTCGGCCGAGGCATATTCGCAAAAGTGAGGCAACAGCAATCCAAACTTCAACTTTGTAGCCATAATTGAACTCCTTTCGTGGAATGGGCCAGCTTAGGGCCCTTGTTCCTCTAACAATCTATCAAGGTCCGTCAACGCTTTAATCGAATCCGCCTTCTTTGCCCAGCCGACCGCGATCGCCAAGGCATTGACCAGCGAAAAGGCCGGTGTCAGCGAGTTCACGCTGGTATGGAGACCACGCTTCGCGTAGAGGCAGACATCCGCGGCTTGGGCAATGGGAGAGCTTGGAAAATCCGTGATTCCCAGAATCGGTGTGCCGATTTTCTTCGCATGCTGGAGCGTGGTCTGGACTTCCCTCGGCACTTGCAGGAAATCGATGGCGATCAAGACATCCTTGCGGTCCATAAACGCGAGCTGCTCCAAGAGCGAAGTCCCGCCGGTGAGAAAAATCCAATGGGCATCCTTTTTTACGCGCACGAGTCGAAAGTGGAGCAGATACGCGAGCGCCATGGAGGCGTTGAGCCCTATGATGAATACTTTGCGGGCTCGCCAGATGATCTCGACGCTCTTGTGAAAATCCGGCAGCGAAACCGCCCGGAGGGTTTCTTGCAAGAGTTGAACATCGCGCTTGATGAGTTTGGCGACGATGTTTTTATCGTCGCCGATCTCGGTAAACGTCTGCTCCATACGGTCCGCCGCCCGCAGCTTTTGGCGCATCTGTCGTTGCATCTCGCGCTTAAATTCGGGAAATCCCTTGTAGCCCAAGGTTTTGGCAAACCGCACCACAGTCGATTTGCTCACCCCCACCGCCTGGGCGAGATCATTCACGTTGGATAGCAGAAGGGCGGAGCTGTCGTTTTGAAGATAATGGCCGAGGCGTCTTTGCGCGCCGTTGAGCGAACTGACCTTGGTCAAAATTTGTTTAATGGCGGGCATGAAACTTTTGTCTCAACTATCGTAGCGAAACTTTCTTGTCAAGACGCTGACAAAACTTAGTAAGTGTCTTCGAGGATAGGGAACTCGTTGATCTTCGTATATTTCTGTCGAGACGTTGACCGAGGGTTCCTTGTTGGTTTTCAGATAGCAGGCACTCTCGATAATTCCCTTCAGAAGCTGGATCACTGTGGCCGCTGGTTCTAGATATAAGATGCGGTGGTCATGAAACAGGTGCCGGGATACTTGATCCGGGCGGAGAGCCCACTGATTATTCGACCCACGTCGTCCTCCGTTTGATGCTGCGGTCAGGCATTTACTTCCGCACTATGCACTGAGCATAGCCAAACTTGTTTTCATGTCTTTGTTTGACAGTTGATCCGCATCAGCAGTAGGTTTCTAGCTCACCCTGGTTGTTTGCTAGCGGCCGAAAGCCTCAATTCCGGAAATGATCTACAGGAGAAAAACCAATGCCCCAGATTATTTCTGTTCACTCCTATCGAGGCGGAACAGGCAAATCAAATACTACAGCCAATATTGCCGCGCTATTGGCCGGCAACGGGCGTTGCGTCGGCATCGTTGATACCGACATCCAATCGCCGGGAATTCATATTTTGTTTGGCTTGGATGAGTCCGAGATGCGCCATTCACTGAATGATTATTTGTGGGGCACATGTCACATCAAGGAAACCGCGCATGACGTGACATCGGGGCTGGGGACAAACATCGCAGGCCGGGTCTTTCTCATCCCCTCCAGTATGAAAGCCGGGGATATCGCGCGTGTGCTACGGGAGGGCTACGATGTCGGTGTGCTAAGAGATGGCTTCCAGGAGCTGATCGAGGCGCTAAAGCTGGACGTCCTGATGATCGATACTCATCCGGGACTCAATGAGGAGACGCTTCTCTCGATTGCTATTTCTGACACATTAGTCATCGTCCTTCGGCCTGATCAGCAGGATTATCAGGGAACCAGCGTCACAGTGGAGGTGGCCCGCAAACTCGATGTTCCTCGTCTACTGCTGATTGTCAACAAAGTCCCCGCGGTCTTCGACATTGCCGACGTGAAGGCGCGGGTCGAACAGACCTACCACTGCGATGTGGCCGCGGTATTACCGCATTCCGATGAAATGATGGTTCTTGCGAGCGCTGGAATTTTTGTCCAACGCTATCCCGATCACCCAATCACGGCCATGCTCAAAGAGGTCGTGACGAAGTTAGTTGGGTGAATCGAACATGTCCCCCGACGAGCTGTTCACGCGCGATGAAGCGCTGGGCGGGCTTCCGGCGAGACGCGCGGCGACGCTACTATTCCTCATCGAGAGCCGGAGCGCACACTTCGAGGCGCGATCGCGGCTCGAAGCAGAGGAGTTTCCTACCGAGAAAGCGGCTCAGGAGCTGGATCTCGCATTCATCGAAGCCTTTGCTCTAAGCCGCGAACCGCCGTTGCGCGTCACCATTCAGGATCTGGAGCGTCACGCTGCAAAATGGGCACATCTCATTCCAGAGAATGCGCGACTGCGGGCGGCAATAGCCCACTTGCTAAGCGAGAAGTATTCCTTCACTTCCCCAGCGATACCAGGGATACGCTCAGCGCTGGGACTGGACCAGCCTGCTGTGCAGCGGGCTTATCAAGGGCTTTATGATCGATCTCTTGATACGATCTTCACCCCACATGTCACGCTGATTGAGCGGCTGCGCTGGATGTCCACGGCGGTCGCTAAGCGCTTGGACTTGCTGCCGCCCTTCTGGACGACCTTTCTACTCGTTATTACTCTCAGCCTGCCGCAAGCCGTGCTCGCCCTACCCATCGCCACGTCCGGCGTTGGTCCTCTGGCAGGAGTTGCACTGCTACTCTTCTTTGGTTTTATCAATGTCTTGACGATGGCGTGCATGGCCGAAGCTTTCGCACGCAACGGTTCAATTCGTTATGGCCGCGCTTTCACTGGCCGTGTAGTGTCCGACTACGTGGGCGAGGCCGGCTCACGGCTCCTGATTTCGGCAACGGCGATGCGCTTGTTCATTGGACTTTTGGCTTGTTACTACGGGCTATCGGTCACGATGGCTGGCCTGACCGCGATAGGTCCGAGTGTATGGGCGGCATTGTTATTCTTGCTCGCGCTCTATTTGTTGGCTGGCAGATCACTCAATTTCTCGACTGCGCTTTCGGCTTTGTTGGGAGCCGTCAGCATTAGCCTGATCTTCGTCATCGCTCTGACAGCATTGAGCCACGTACAATGGGCGAATCTTTCCTACGTTAACGTACCTCTCCTCGGCGGACGTCCTTTCGAGCGAGGGATTTTGCAAGTCGTGTTCGGCATTGTCATCCAGTCATACCTTGGCCACACTTATCTTACGCAATGCGCCAAAGTCGTTCTTCCTCGGGATCCCGGCGCGGGCTCACTAGTGTGGGGAACCACGGCCGCTAGTATTGCGACTACCATGCTGCTTTGTGGTTGGGTACTTATTGCCAACGGCGCCCTAGCGCCATCGCTGTTGGCTGGCCAGTCCGGCACTGTCCTGGTGCCCCTGGCTCGACAAATCGGTTCCCATCTTAATTTTCCTGGGTTTCTTTTAATTATTCTACTCCTGGGTCTGGCATTCATTCGGCAATCAACTGTACTTTTTAATCTAGCCCGCGAACTCATACCTACGCATCTGCAATCGACCGTTGTGCTGCCGCGCCGCCGCGCGAGTCTCCTGTTCGAAAAACGCTGGACACGGAGCAACGGCCCGTCTTTAGGCTTGACTTATCTCGGATTGAGCGAGGGTCAGCCCTACTTTCGCCTAGCTGTTCAACTCGATGGCAATATCCATCGCATTGAGATCAAGATCGACAAGAATTGGGATCTCTCAGCGCTGCTCGAACGGTTGCCCGAACTGCGGCCGTATGGCATCAGCCTCGCCTTGCAAATAGCGGATGCTCATCCGGATGGTGTGCGGTTGCGGGTCACCTCGACGATGAACCTAAAGTACGATGGGGAGTGGGGCACTGCGGGGCTCCATATGGCTGATGTCAGCACGTTGAGAGATCCCCTGCGGCAACTCGTCAACTGGATGACGAGGCAAGGAGAGGTATCGCTGGCGGAAGTTACAACGTATAGCGGAGGAAATGAGTGGATCGGCCAGCTGATGGTTGAAGAGTTGATCGAACTAGGAATTGTCCAGCCGCTAGAAGGGACAGGTGATCCACGCTATCGGATTCATCTGGCGGCCAGACATGGAAGACAAGTTCCCGATGAGATCTGGCGATCTCTAGACGAAACGGTGTCTGAGCCCCAAAGATCTCGGCGTGTTTTGCTGAAGCCCGGGCTTCACCCAGTGGCACTCTGGTTCCGGCGAGCGATCCTGAATGAAGCCGGACGTTTCTTTCTGTCGATGGGTCCGGTCATCGTGGTTTTCGCGGTAACGGAATGGTTGATTTTCACCGGCACCAGTTCATTTACCGGCGTTCTTGCCGTTGGGGGGCTACTTGGTAATTCCTTGGTTGGCGGCGTATTTCCGGTTCT
>DASXRU010000028.1:0-15111 GCA_036506395.1 Pyrinomonadaceae bacterium
GTTTGTGGGTTCGCCCCGGACCTGGCACCGCAAAGGAAAAAGGCGTAGCGCAAATCAGGCCAGGTTACCGCACGGAAAAGTCGCAGGCTTTCCGTCCAGCAGGCGGGTAGTTGCAAAGCGTCACTTCAGCTCTGATCTAGCGACGACAAATCAGCGAGCGGAAAACTATTCAGCGAGCCAAAGCCGCGCCCGCATGCAGGAGTTCGGCTCGCTACTGACAGTGCGGCCGCCTGTCATGCTTGATCAGATTGGGCGGCTTCGACCGCCTGTCTAACGGCGCTGAGGTTGGGTTCGAATGCTTCGAATAGAAGCGATCCACAATTCTTTGCCTTGGTCCTCTTCGCTTAGATCCACCAACTTACCACGCACTGAGACTTCCTGGTCCAAGAAAGAGGCTAATGCCTCCTCGACACCTGCGGCATAAACGGCCAGGTCTTGCTTGCCAATGCACAAACTGTACTTGAGAGCGTTGCGGGTGTTAGGGCCTACCGGGGCCGTGCGCTTTACCAAAGTGCCGCGCCAAAGTTTCTCTGGCTCCGAACGAGCCCGGTACCATTTAGCCTTTGCGTATATCGTTACCGGTTGGTCCTGTTTATCATCACCGCTCTGGTAGCCTGAGCCCGAAATGACAGCCATGAACGAGAGACTAACCATAAGTCCCGCGACTTGAATACGGTAGGCCCATTTTCCTCGATTTCGAAAGATACGACGCATCATCGAAACATTTGCACCGCCGTCCAGTAAACCGTCTGAGGTGCGGCAGGAACACTAAACCCGCGAATACGCAGAATCCATCTGCCCGATGCCAGTGAACCACTAACTCGCGCCCTTTCAAACACGCTGTTGACCGACACGCTGGATGCCCTTACCGTCCCGCTCGGATCAATCAAGCTCAGATCGATATCATTATGCGCTTGTGCCGCCGTTTCCGGCCACCAGAGCGCGCCGTCAAAAGTGTTTGGCGACCCTCCGCTCATGTTTATGGGAATGTCACAGGTAACGCCGTTGCCGATTGAGACTTTACCCCACCAGCCAAAGCCATCGGTCGGCAGCCGCAAAGGACCTGCGCCGCTGGTGTTGTTGAAGGAAGGCTGTTGGCCGGAAAGAATCATTTGGGCATAGACCTGGCCCGGATCTATCACCCCAGAGCCACCCCGCAGCCAGTTGCGCAACAAAGCCGCAGCCCCGGAGGCATATGGCGTGGCGCCGCTCGTACCGCTAAAACTGCTTTTGAATGCAGTGTCGGAAGCATTGCTGGCGGTTTCTGTTTGAGTTGGAGCCTGTATGTCAGGCTTAAAGCGATTGTCTGGCGCCGGCCCGCGGCTCTGACTATTGATCTGAGCCAAAGTTTGCACGTCGAAGTCACCGACTCCGATGACCTTATGTGCATTAGCCGGTGTGTTGACAGTGCTCGCACCAGGTCCGTTATTACCATTGGCGGCAATGATCACCGCTCCGGCATCGAAGGCGTTGTCCGCGGCCGCGGAGATGCTGCTGGTGTCGCTGCCGCCACCCTGCATCTCAGCGACGATGACGCGATCAAGCACCGATACTGCGGCTTGAAATCCGCGCACTGCGGCGGCAGCGTCGAGACCGCCACAACCATTAGGATAAACTTTGAAGCTGTCCAGAGTGATTGCGGTAACACCCCGCCAGGCGGCTCCCTGGCTGGCGTTAGCTGTGATGATCGCCCCGCTGGAGGTGCCGTGATTCCAGCAATCGTCCGTCGGATCCAGGCCGACACCGGTGTTGCAATCGGCGCCGCCGCGAACGCAATCACGGCGAAAGGCAATATGCGAGGGCCCGTTAAATTGCCTGTGGGTGAAACGCAGCCCGGTGTCGAGCAGGCCAATCCAACCACCGGTCAAGCCCAGATTGAAATAAGGATCGCTGACAATGCGTCCCCGGCCATCATCGACGTCATTGTTGGCATTACCGTCCTGCGGCGGTTTCTCGCCGGCATTCTGAGGTTCTACATACAATACGTCCTGACGGTCCGCCAGCGAGCGCACGCGGCCTAGAGGCATCTTTACCAAAGCGGCATTGATGAGCCAGAAGGTTTCCAGGATTTCAGCGTCATATTTCTTGAGCTGTTGCGCTTGCTCTTTGTAGGCGCCGGCCCGACGTTCCTTGATCTCTTCAATCAATTGATTCGCGCGGTCCATTACTTTTCGGTTCGCTGCCGATTCACGCCGCTCCAACAGATTTGGTTCTGGAAAGCGAGGAATCCTAAAGTCGTCGCGGAAGTTGATCAGAACAAATTCACGCTCGCTGCCGCGAGCGCTCCGGATCCGCTCACTGAGCACGGGGTGAATCTTTTCGGTTCGCGGCCTTTCATATTTCTCTTCGTCCTTTTTTCTGTCGAAAGGCTTGGATGAAAACGCGTCCTGCGAAATCTCCTTCACTGAAAAACTGGTGATCTTCGCCTTTCGGATTTGCGCAATGTTGATACGGTTGAAGGGATCTTCAGCCTGGCGTCCTTTTTGATCCTGCACTTGAGCGTGGGGATTGGAGAAGAACAGCAGCACAAAGAGTAGCGGCAGGCCAAGGAAAAACTTGTAAGGTTGAATTTTGCGGGTTGGTGAGTGCATTTTTTTCTCCTTTGTGAAGTGCCCGGCATTGAGTGGCGCCAGGCGGATGTTGAACCAATCTGATTGGTTTTACTCTTGGTGGTAATTTCGCAAGCTTCGTGCCGCCTCCTAATGCAACCAAAAATTGGTTACCTCAAGGAAAACGCCCAATGGCGAGAGCGTCTGTGTCTACTATGGAGGACCAATTCTGATGGTCTGTCTGCTGGTGTGGACAAACTAATACTGATATTGCTGTTGCCGCGCATGAGGAGACTTGGCGTCAACGGAGCGCCAAGTCCAGCGACGATGAATCATCCAGCAGAATCCACTCGACGATCGATAGTGGCAGGCTGCCGTTCTTTATCAGGTCGTCGTGGAATTGGCCCAGACGAAAGTCTTTGCCTTTCTGGTCGCGATACTTCCCCAACAAGCGCATGATTTGCCACTTGCCGGTAATGTACGTGATCTTCTGCGTCGGGCTGGAAGCTGCCCCCGCCGCTTCGCCCTCGGCGGCTTCACGATCCAGACCGCCGGCTTCCATGAAGTACTTCACCGCCTGATCGAACGTCCAGCGGCCGGTGTGCAGATTCACATCGACGCCGATACGCGCGGCGCGGTAGCGCGAGAGGCGCAGGATCTGTCCCTGCGATGCTGAGTTGCTTGGATAAAGCCCGGTGCGCATCAGCATCTCTTCACCATAAAGCGCCCAGCCTTCGACGAATATGCCATCGCCATGCTGGCGGCGAATTTCATCTTTCAAATGATTTGCGATCGAGAGCTGCAGGAAGTGGCCGGGAATTCCTTCATGGCCCAGGATCGGGCGCGGGTCTTCAATCGCCGCGCGAATGTAAAAGTTCTTGCTGGCCGGATTGTAAGTGGGAATGAAATAGAAGCCGCTCGAGTCTTTATCGTAAACGCCGGGAGGATTCATGAAACCGCCGGGACTGGTCGGCTTGAAAGCTTCGGGAAGCTGGCGAATTTCAAATCTGCCGAGATAAGAAGGGAGCGTGACCAGATGATTGGCTTTCAAAAAGTCGATCATCTCTGCTTCGCGGCTCTCGTAAGCCTTTAGAAATGCTTCCTGATCTTTAGGAATGTTTTTGCTGCGGGAAGGGTCTGGATTTGCAAGCGACGGATCGGGCAGCAACGATTCGAGCGCGCGATAACGCGCCAGCTCTGCCTGGCCCAGCATCTCCACCTGTTTGGCATCGAGCGGCAACAGGTAAATGTTCTTCAGCAGGTAGTTGTAATTCGTCTCGCCCATCGGCTTGAACGGCACCATTGCCGGCAGGCGTTTTTCCAGCCAGTCGGCATAGGCGTGAATCGCGGCTATGGCGGCGTCGCGCGACTTGACCAGGTCGTCGCGTTCACCCGGCGATAGACCGGTTGCCAGCGTCATCATGCTGTCGGTGAAGAGACTGTCGATGGAGCGCGCGGAATCGATGGCCAGTTGCGCGTACAGTTTTACTGGTTTCGTCAGGTTCTTTTTGCCTTGATCCATCAACGCCGGCATCTGTTTCAAGCGAGCAGCCGCGGCCAGCGCGCGATTGCGCGGGGTGTCGTATTCCTTTTTCAGGAGCGAGAAGATCCCGTTGGAGCATTCGTTGACGTAGGTTTGTGGATCGCTGTGCTCGAAATCCATTACCCGGTCAAAGAAAGCCACGCCTTCAAGTTGTGAACGAAACAACAGCCAGTCAATGCGGTCATCTTTCTTCCACTTCGCAGTTGGCATCGTCGAGACCTGCGCCAGCACAGTTCGCACGTGTGCCCGGCGCGACTCTATTGCCGCGGGAGAGTAATCCGTTAGTTTATTGTCCCAGGTGTGCAGGCCCGCGTCGCTGCTGGAAACCGGATAGTTCTGGTTGCGCCAGCGGTAATACTCATCGGCCATGCGCCGCAAGGCCGGCGGCGATGATGATTGGGCGTTGGTTGCAATCGGTGTCAGGACCATCAAAACGCCTCCGACCAAAAGCCAGGTAAGCAGCCTCATGATTTCCTCCTGAGCTCTAACGGGGATTGTTGGCAGGCATGATAATAGATATCGCGGCCTTTTGTGCAAGGCCATAGCAAGGTCAACGAAAATGGATGGGAATTATCTGAGCAGAGATTAAGACGGCTGCGGGTGAGCGGGCGAACGTTGAGGCCGGTATGTGACGACGTATTTAGCGTCCATGAAGCTTAAGCATTGTGAGATTGAGAGGGGCATTCGAGAGAACACCCCTCCCGCCAAAGGGTTTCTAGCGTACTGCGATCCATCTAGCTATCCCGAGCAAGGCGGCGCTGATACTACTGACCACTAGCGCGTATAGTATCAACCGGCCGAGCGTTAAATCGCGCGGTTTCACCCAGGGATAAATAATTAGCAGCGCGAGGAACTGACCCACAGTAAGGGCGATGATTTCCTTGGGTGGCATGCTGATCCGCAGGAGGCCAAAAACGATCATCATCCCAACCGACAGAACCAGTCCGCCTATTAGTAGTTTCTTTCGCATGATTTTACTACTCCCCTTTTTATCAAGGGCGACGCGGCCTCAAGTTATTGGCGGCCGAAACAAGAACCGCGCCGATGCAACCAGCCGTGGCGCACGGCGCGAAAGACAGTTCAGCGAAGAATAATGAAGCGCCGAAGCAACCTCCCGCCAGTCCGGCGCAGTTACGACCGGCCTCCGCTGCAAATGGTCTATAGCCCACAAGGTTCCTCTGCACAGGACGCGGGTTGCGAAGAAACGGCTCGTAACTCTGAAACCGCGCGGGCATGATTAGAATTATCCCGTCTCCTCCGCCGTCTCTCGGCGTTGCTCCCGGCGCTAAGCTATCGTAGATCAGTTGCTGCGGGTAGGTTTGATAGTACCAGTCTCTTACCGCTGGATCGGGAAACTGCTCCGGCAGCAAATACAAAGGCGCTGCTTGTTGCTGAATCGGCGTTCCCAGGTTGAAGTTTGTAAACATCCCCGGCTGGTGATTCAGATAGCCAAGCCCGTCCGATTCAAATTTAAGTTCATAGCGAGCCGTCCACTCCGTAGGATTGTACTCCGAGCGCGTGATAACAACATCAGCAACATAGCTGTCTGTAAGCGCGCCGGTGGCGTCGTAGAAGTGTGCGATGCCCAGACCTTGCCACTCATTGAAGAGATCAAGGGCAGTTACGAAGATTAGCTCAATGCCATCCCCTGTGACCGTCGTTTGCTGATGATGGTTATAGCTGGCTTTCCTGAAAGCTACTTCTTCATTCTCAGGTGTGACTGTCCCTGTGATGGAGGTAGCCTCGTCCAGCTTGAGGCTATGCCCTCGCTTCTCGAAGGCTTCGAGAGCCCCACGGACTCTCTTGTCAGTTTCCCGAAGTTGTCTAACGTGATCGCCGACATTGCGGCCTTTCTCAACCTTGGATTTTACTCTGACTTTCTTGGCCTGGCCTTTCTGTGCAGGCGTAAAAAGCGCGTTCGTGATGATAAGTAGTGAAACAATGAGGATCAGACTCATTGCACGGTAATGTGTTTTCATTTTGATTCTCCTTGTGCGCCGGGATAAACCGGCAGGTTATAGTGAATGAAAGAGTCATTCGTTGAAGGTCTAACCATTGAATAGTGTTAAGAGGACCGACAGGTAAGGCAATTTCATTGGCCGTTCTTACTGTTTATTGGCGGATCTTCCCTTGCCAGAGTCCCATGTGGTATTCCACTGCAAGCTTAAAGATATCGCCGTCTATGTTGAGTAGGCGTGGCGCCGTAAGTCTTCTTGAAGTCTCTGACAAAGTGGCTGTCGTCGCGGATGCCGACGATATTCATAATTTCCTTCACACTCAGGAAAGTCGCTTCCAGTAAGTCTTTCGCTTGTTGCATCCTGATCGATCTGAGGTACTGTGCCGGCGATGTGCCGGTTTCAGCCTTGAAGAGATAGTAGAAGCGCGAGGTTGATAGATTTACAGAACGGGCCAGCTTGGACGAACGCGTTCCTTGAGGATCGTCTTTCATTCGAGCCATCACTAGTTGCACTCTTTGATCCATTTCAAGCTTCCGGAGCAGAAACATTCAGCACTGAGCTCTGCTACGCTTCGCGGCCGGGACATTTCCAGTTATCAAACTCCGATCTCTCCTGAGTTCTCGAAGAGGACGAAGGAGTTACTGACGCCCTTGCCTCTGCTCCGGCTTATGCCAGGCAGAGGTATCAGGCGGCGTAGTTAAGACGGCGCGTGTATCTGTCCCAGGCGACTTCTGAAAGAAGACAGAGACGGCGATATCGGTCCATATCGGGCAAAAGAAGCGCGGCGTTGCGCGCTTCAGACATCCGTCGCCATGTCTCGAAAGCCTCAGATCGTTGCTGCCAGTTGACGGTCCCTGCCGAGACACCTTCAATCCGGGTCACCTTCAAAAATAGTTCCTGAATCATTGTGTCCTCCCTTGACGAGTCAGTATTGCCGTGCGATTCCATCCGGTCCTACAATCGACGGGTGGGAAAGGCCTCTGGTCCCGCGCCTTCTCACCTCATGCACGATATCGGCAACCCTGAAAGGAAGTCTTTAGGAAGCTCTCAAAGAGTTATCAAAGAGTTCTCAGAGGTCTCATGAGCCAGCCAGGGAAACATTTCTACGAATTCGGATCGTTCAGGCTTGATGTGGCAGAGCGCATCTTGTTGCGCGATGACAAGCCTGTTTCGCTGACGCCGAAAGCCTTCGCCACACTCTTGTTTCTTCTTCAAAAGACCGGACATGTGGTGACGAAGGATGAGTTGATGAAGGAGGTCTGGCCAGAGACATATGTTGAGGAAGGCAATCTCGCTCAAAACATCTTCACGCTGAGAAAGGTTCTGGGCGAGGGCCAATATATCGAAACCGTTCCCCGGCGAGGCTATCGGTTTATTGCCGCAGTCAGGGAAGTTGGGCAGTTAGACCCCGAGGCTTCTTTAGAACAATCCGTCGGTGCTGGTCTGGCCGAGAAAAAGCCTGTGCATCCAGGGTCGGACCGGTTGAACTCGCTCGCAGTGCTCCCATTCGTGAACCAAAGCGGTGATCCAGAGCTGGAGTATCTATCGGACGGGATCACCGAGAGCATCATCAACAGTCTTTCGCAACTGGAGAAGTTGCGCGTGATGTCACGCAGTTCCGTCTTCCGTTATAACGGCAAAGAACTCGATGCCCAGCAGATTGGGCGCGAACTGGGTGTTGACGCGGTCCTGGTGGGAAGAGTTCATTCGCTGGGCCAGAGACTGGTGATCAGCACGGAGTTAGTGGACGTAGCCAACGGCTGGCAACTCCTGGGCGAGAATTATGATCGCGAGTCAAAGGACATATTTGAGATTCAGGTCGGAATAGCAAAACAGATCTCTGCGAAGCTGCAAATAAAGTTAACGAGAGATGAAGAGCGGCGACTCGTCGAACGCTACACCTATAACACTGACGCTTATCAGGCTTATCTTAAAGGCCGGTACTTTTGGAGCAAGTACACTCGAGCAGGACTGGAGAAGGCTATTGACTTTTTCCGACAGGCAATCGACTTGGATCCAACCTACGCGCTTGCCTACGCCGGTATGGCGGATTCTTATTTCAGACTGGCGACCAACTGGTTGCCGCCGAAGGAAGCACTAGCCAAAGCAAAGGCCGCGGCGATGATGGCCTTAGAGATAGACGAGCTGCTTGCCGAAGCTCATGCCTCATTGGGCGTAGTCAAGATGCGCTACGAATGGGATTGGCCGAGTGCCGAACGAGAACTGAAGCGTGCGATAGAGTTAAAGTCCAATGCCCCGAGTGCTCATCACCGGTACGCCATCTACCTACAATCGCTGGGCCGGTTTGACGAGTCTCTCGCAGAGATGAGAGTCGCCGGAGAACTGGACCCCTTGTCACTACAGATTAATGTGAGCCTTGCCGCGACGCTTTGGATGAAAAGGCAATATGACACAGCCGAGCGGCAACTTGTCAACACGTTGGCGATGGATCCAGATTTTGCAGGCGCCCACGTTATGTTAGGGCTCGTTTACGAACAAACGGGTAACTTCCCTAAAGCTATCGCGGAGTTAGATGAGGCGAATCGCTTGGGGGAAACGTCAATAACCTTAGGCTTTCTTGGCCGGGTCTGCGCAGTCTCCGGCGAGAAACATAAGGCGCACGAGATACTTGCCACACTCGAAGCGCAAGCGAAGGAACGTTATGTTTCAGCCTACAGCGTTGCGCTGATTCATGCCGGACTTGGAGATCCTGATTCCGCCTTCGGGTGGCTCGAAAAGGCCTACGACGAGCGGGATGAAAACCTGGCATGGCTTGCAATAGATCCACGGTTGGATAGTCTGCGGGCTGATCTCAGGCTTGATGAGCTGATGAGGCGGATCGGACTCCAGCCGGTGTGAACAACTTGGAAATGTTTGCCTCAATTAGTTGGTCAGATTCCGACAACTGGAAGGGAAAGCGTACTTAACTCTGATACGCCAATGTGGGTTACTGAGAAAGGCGGAAACTGGAAAATATTCAGCGGGAATTTAGAAGAAGCCAGATCAGGAGGACAAGTTCGGGGCAGTAGTCGTCAGGGAGAGTAGTAACTACTCGAGAGTATCACGCCCTCCCTGACGGTCGGGCTACTGCCCCGCATATTGGTTGACGCAGGCCTGGACCGAAAAAAAGAGGCGCAATCTCCCCTACCCTTGAAACTGCGCCCCCTGCGAGGCTCAAGTTGTTTCTTAGTCGCTAACCAGAATGCCGTCACCGACAAGGATGCCATCGCTAACCAAAATGCCGTCGCTCAGCATGATGCCATCGCCGACCAGAATACCGCTGCCCAGGAGATAGCCGTCACTGACGAGAATGCCATCGCTGACGAGGATGCCACTGCCCAGAAGATAGCCATCGGCGACGAGGCTTGCGTCACCTAGAATGCCATCGCTGACGAGGATACCGCTGCCGAGCAGATAGCCGTCGCCGACGAGGATACCGCTGCCGAGCAGATAGCCATCGCTGAGCATGATGCCATCTTTGTAGATATGGCCATCGGACCTCACGATGCCGTCGCTCACCAGAATACCGCTGCCCAGAAGATAACCGTCGCCGACGAGGATGCCGCTACCGAGTAGATAGCCGTCACTGACGAGAATGCCATCGCCGGCCAGAATGCCATCGCTAAGCATAATGCCGTCGCTGACAAGGATTCCGTCGCTGAGTATCAGGTTGCCGCCACGCACGACTGAGTCGCCAACCATGATGCCGTCATTAACCAGAATGCCGCTGCCCAGAAGATAGCCGTCGCTGAGCATGATGCCGTCGCCAACCAGAATCCCATCGCTAAGCATGATGCCATCACTCAACATGATGCCGTCGCTAAGCATGATGCCATTCGTCAGCACTGGCCGGTTGGCAAAGAGAACGCCGTCGGCATAAAGGACGCGCGAGCTGGCCGGAACATTTTGTCCGCCGAAGCTGACGAACTTGCTGAGCGAGTTGAGCGTCTGGTTGCCACGGAATAAGCGATCGCCTGCCTTGAGGTGGTCCGCGTTCGGCACGAAGGCCCGCGCCATTTCAACTGCAGCCGCCGCGTTAACCTCGCCTGCACCCTGCGAAATCAGCGACTGTGTTTTGTTGCTGAAGCCGGGAAGCATCTGGGCAGTTCGCAGCAAAACTGCTTTGACCATAGGAGGCGTTAATGAATCGTTCGCGTCAAGCATCAAGGCCACGGTACCGGCAACCACCGGGGCGGCGAAGGAGGTGCCGGAATAGTTGAAGTATTTGTATGGCGCTCCCTTCGATGAAACAGGCTGAACTACACGGTCGGGATACTGGGTGGCCAGATTTGGATTGGGCTCCTGCGACATCGCTGCCACGACGCGACGGCCGGGAGCAACCAGATCCGGCTTGGCCAGGTGGTCAAAGCGCGTTGGACCCTTTGAAGAAAAAGAGGCCATGCTGTCATCGGAGCGACGCACCGTGCTGTGCGTATCGGTGGCGCCGACTGTAATCACATAGGGACTGTTGGCAGGGCTGCTAATAGTTCCGTAAGCCAGTTGATAGATTGGCGAGCCGTCGGCGTTATGGCCAACGATCACGTCAGTGCGGCCCTGGTTGCCGGCGCTGCATACCACTACGATGCCGGCGCGGACCGCGGCCTCCACGGCCTTGCACAGCGGGTCGAGATGGAATGATTCCCGCACCGGAGTTCCCATGCTCATGTTGATGACGCCAATGTTGTATTGCTTGTGGTTCTCGATTACCCAGTCGATAGCGGAGAGCACATTGCTGGTCCTGCCTGCGCCCTGCTCGTCAAGCACTCGGAGGTCGATAAGGTTCACATTGGGAGCTATGCCTGCATAATTGCCTTCATAGCCGTCGGAAGCTGCGCCGCTGCCCGCCGCCATACTCGCCACGCCCGTTCCATGTCCGTCCGCGTCGCCGGTTTTCGCGCTGCCGGTGAAATCAACCGAGGCAATGACGCGCGATTTTCCTTTGCTAAGAAAGTCCGGATGGTTGGCGCTGATGCCGCTGTCGAGGACAGCAATCGTCACACCCTTACCGTCGAACCCGGGCATTCCTGCGAAGCCTGCCTGCACCTGGGCCGCGCCGGTGGATTCGGTCGTCATATTCACATCTGCTTTGACCGGACGATCAGGCGAGACGTATTCGATATCGTCGCGCGCCGCGAGGGCGGCGATTGAGTTCAGGGGCACGTCGGCCACGATCAGGTTCAGAGCGCCCTCGCTCGATCGTTTGTGCCCGCCTGCGTTAGCGATCGCTTCGTCATGAGCCGCCGAAGGAGTTCCCTTAGTTTGAATCAACGCGCGCACGATAGCGCTCGAGTTTGCGGTCGAATCGAATTCCGGCGCCTGCTTTTCCTCTCTATGCCCGTTGCCCTGTCCCTGTTTTCGCGCCGCGAACGCCGTCAGCGGAAGTAGTGAGACCATCACCAGGCTAACCAGGCTGAGACAGGCTGTGATTCGTCGCAACATTGTCATTCAATCCTTCCGTCGATTGGGGAACATTTCTGTCGGCGTCTGCCGGGTCCTATCTCAACGGACGTGCCACAGAAACAATGAAGCGGAAATCGTAAGCGAACCCCTGCAATAGCAAGGGTTAGGCGCGATTGATTTGATTTGTTGATTGCGGCGTCGGCGAAGGCGAAGTTGGATACCTACTAAACAATTATCTCTGCTTGTAGGTGCAGGTCGGACAAATCGCGAAGAAATTCGAACAAATTCCGGCAAACGCCAGGGAACTACTGAGCTGAATACCAGCTAT
Organism: Pyrinomonadaceae bacterium; assembly: GCA_036506395.1. GTDB lineage: Bacteria > Acidobacteriota > Blastocatellia > Pyrinomonadales > Pyrinomonadaceae > DASXRU01. Next base: position 11,779 of record DASXRU010000028.1, read on the forward strand.
ACACTGCCACTCAGCTATACAGCCCCGCAGCCCCGCCCGCCCGCGCGATTTTTGGATTCAGTTAACGAGATCGCTGGGAAGATGGGCCAACAAAAGTTGATAGAGGGAGGCGGTAGGCGATAGTTGGGTGTTTTCAAGTACTAAGAGCCCGACTGAAGTCGGTACTTTAAACGCGGGCCAGTGGTGGATTACGCGCTGGCGCTGAGGGCGTGGCGTTCAAGTTTGAGGTAGAGACCGCGCCGCGTCAGGCCCAGCTCGCGGGCGGCGCGTGAGATGTTGCCCCCGTGACGGCGCAGCGCGTCGGCAATCATGCGGCGCTCAACTTCTCCCAGAGCATCGGCCAGCGTTACGTTTTCCAGGTTCGCTCCTGGCGACATACTCGAAATCGATGTAACTGATCCTGAGGAAGTGGGAGCCGACATCCGCGTCAGCTCAGGCGAGAGCTGTTCGGGCGAAAGCACCGCGCCGTCTTCGGCTCGGGCGACGATGCGTTGAATTTCGTTGCAAAGCTGCCGCACATTACCGGGCCAATCTGAAACCATCAACAGATCGATTGCCGGTGGCGTGATTTGTATATCGCGCCGCCCGAACTTTGCCGAGTAATGATTGATGTAGTAGTTGACGATCGTGGGTATTTCTGAGCGTCGCTCGCGGAGTGGCGGCACGCGCAGGCGAATGACGTTCAGGCGATAGTAAAGGTCTTCGCGAAAACGTCCCTGCGCCACCATCTCTTCCAGGTCGGTGTTGGTCGCGGCAATGATGCGCACATCGACCTTGCTGGGACGTTGCTCTCCCAGCGGTTGGATCTCGCCCTCCTGCAAAAAGCGCAGCAGCTTTGGCTGGACGTCGAGCGGCAAGTCACCAATCTCATCCAGGAACAGCGTGCCTCCGGCTGCGGTCCTGATCACGCCCGGTGAATCAGACACGGCGCCGGTGAACGCGCCGCGCCGGTATCCAAAGAGGTAGCCTTCCGAAAGTTCTTTCGGTACAGCCGTACAATTGAAGGGAACGAAAACTTTATCGCGCCGCGAAGAGATCGCATGAATGGCGCGGGCCACCAATTCTTTGCCGGTGCCCGATTCTCCCGTGACCAGCACGGTAACGTCGGACGATCGAATCTTGTGCACCTCTTCAACCAGCCGGGTCATGGCAGGACTGGAGTGGATGAAACCAGGCATCAGACTGGTGCCGGCGAGTGTGCTTTGCTCGTCGGAACTCTGGCCCGTATGGGCACGCGCCCGCAACGCGCATACGTCCATGCCTAACTCAACCACGCGCAACAACGGCTCCAGAGAAATACCGCCGGGAAGTTGCGCCCGCTCCGCCGGCGAAATAAACAACGTTGCGGGAGGCGCATTGGTCGATCGCAGAGTGATGATCGACGCGTTCCGTTTACGCCCCAGTTGTTGGCGTTCGGTCTCGCTGGTTAAGGCCCCGATCTCCGCAGCGAGATTGGCAATCTCTTCATTCTTGCAACCGTGGGCCACCAAAACTCGGGTCCGATCTTCTTCACCAGGTTCAAAAATTGCGACCTGCTGCGCGTTCGTTTCCTGACGAATTACCGCGGCCAGCTCGCGCAGGAGTAACTCGCGCGACGCCACGGCTTCGGCTAAGCGCAAAGTCAGAAGTTGGGTCAGCGCCGAACGCTCGTGTTGCTGCTGTGGGGCCGTGCGGTCAAGTCCGGCAATGGCTTGTTCGGCGCGTTCAAGATCAATGCGCGCCCCGAGCTGGCGAAACGTGTTAGTCGCGCGCGAAAGATGCTCGGCGGCGCGTTCCGGTTGCGCCACGATGTAGGCGCGTCCCAGTTCGTAATGGGCGCGGGCGGTGCGATAGCGGTCGCCGAGCAACTCGAAGATCGACACGCTGCGGCCAAAATGTTGCGCGGCCAGAGGGGCGTCTGATTGCGCCATGGCCAGTAACCCGGAAAGCCGCTGCGCCTCGCCGGCAAAGCCAAGGTCGGTGGCCGAATCGGTGGTCAGCTCCGTTAGTTTTTTGAGGTGTATGGCACACTGATCTGGGTCGCCCGATCCAAGGTAAGCTTCAGCAATCAGCAAAAGCGATTCGCAAATCGCCTGGCGATCGCCAATCTGTTCGGCCACTGCCAGAGCACTTTGTCCCTTAAGCAGTGCTTCCGCGCTATCGTTCAGCACCAGACAGCAGCGGCCCAATGTGCGCAGGGCCTGGCCGGCATACCAGCGGTTACCGCCGGCGGTAGCGAGACTGACGGCGCGCTCAAGATAAGATCGGGATTCTTCCAGCTCGCCGCGCAGCATCAGCAGGTCGCCAAGCGAATCAAGTATCATGGGCACCTTTGTGCCATGCTGCTCGGTCTCGCTGGCTAATTCCAGGGCGCGTTCGAGGGACTCCTGGGCGCGGTCCCACTGACCTGTCAGGATGAGGTTGATGCCCAGGTTGTTATAGCCATCGGCCGCGTTTGTCTTATGCTCAGTGCGCTCGTAGTAATCGATCGCCTTCTCCAGATACCGGATGCCTTCCTGTGGGCGCTTCAGGAACCAGCAGGCACCGGCCATGTTCGAATAGATTCTGCCCAGCAGGATAGAAGCCTGACGATCGCCCACCAGTTTGAGGGCGTGCCCGAAATTTTCCAGCGCTGGTTCGTAGTTTCCTTCCAGCATATCGGCGATGGCTATGCCGAAGTACGCCTCGGATAGTCCACGCCAATTACCGGTTTTCCGATAGCTCTCCAGGGCGCGCTGCGAGTAGTCGCGGGCAATCGGATATTCGGTGATGCTGCGGTAAACGCGGGCCAGGGCCGCGTGAATAGCGCCGACCGTTGCGTCGTTGCCTTCTTCGGGTGTGTCACGGAGCGCGGCGTTTAAGAGGGCAATTGCCTTGGGATGGTCGCCGTTGTAGTTGTACGCAATGGCAATCTGAACCCACAGCATTGCCACAGTCTCGGTATCGAGTTTTGCGCGCGCTTCCGGCGTCTCGTACATTGAAACCGCTTCCAATGACTCGCGATACTGTCCATGCATTTCCAGGGAGGTGGAGAGCGCACAGCGGGCCTGGGCCAGGATCGATGGTTCGTTTCTGGCGGCAGTCAGAATTGAACTAAGACGCGTCTTTGCTTCGATCGAAAGGCCCTGGTCGAGCAAAGCGCGCACGGCTTCGAGTTCAGCGACCAGCGCCTGGTGCGACGCGGGCGTGCGCGCGGACGAGCGCAAACGCACACGAGCGTCAGCCAGGTCCACGATGCCCGGCGCAGGAGTTTTTCCCTTCTTACTCAATCAGTTTTTCCTTGTGTGAAAACTCGCAGCAGCAAAGAAATATAAAGTCCTAATGGACAGCGTTCTTCACGTTTAGCTCGGGACC
>DASXRU010000029.1:0-47984 GCA_036506395.1 Pyrinomonadaceae bacterium
GTAAGCGCCGGAAAGGCGGAGCCTTTCCGCACTGTGCGGCGGCAAAGCCGCAGGTGCGCTCCGGGTTCTGTATTTGTCTGGCGGCTATGCAAGAACGAACGGCCTATTTCGCGCCTCGGCGCGTTGCGGGCGAGGGCGCCCGCGCTCCCAGTAATGAGTCGAGCCTGAATCCAAACTGGAAGGTACCGCGTCTTTGCCGATTCTAAAGTTGTAACGCAAACTGTCGGTTTGCGCGCAAGCTAACACGCTTCCTTACTCAATTTCCAAGCAACTTCCGCAAGAAAAAGTTCATCATTGACAGTGTGGGCAAAGGGCTCTAGATTGGAAATGCCGTAACGGCAAACAGAGCAGCACCCGCCCCAGTTCCGCCGCCCCTCGAAACCTCAGACCCCCATACGATTGGCGCGCCGGATTACGATAATTTCCGATCAAAGGGCTTGTTCAAATAGGGACGCTGAGCGAACGCTGCGTGCGGGCCAGGAATCACAGGTCAGCGAGGAAACTTTATGAGAAAGCATCTGAAAAAAATAAGGAATTCCGCGAAGAGATCGCGGCGGCTAACGCTCGCCGGCATCGTCATCGCAATGGCGGTTTTCGCCATTGGGGCGGCAACGGTAGTTTCGAGGCAAGGGACGAAAGTTCTCGCCGCCCAAGACCAGCACGCCCAGTCCACCGTGGCTAATGTCAATCCTAACCTCGCCGCCAATAAGGACGGCCGCAAATACATCACCGTAAAGGTGGCGGGACAGGACATTCAACTGGATAGCCAGACGGGAGAGATGAAACCCCTGACTCCTCAGGAGGAGGAGAAACTGGCTGCCGGACTCAAGCCCATGCTCAATCAATCTACGGAAGGACTGGTTCAAGTCCAGCACGCGGACGGATCAGTCTCGATGGATCTTCAGGGCCGCTTCCAAAACGTGGCTGTCGCCCGGATGAACCAGGACGGTTCGGTTTCCGAGTCCTGCGTTGATAATCCCCGGGCCGCGGGCGCGTTTTTCGGAATCGATCCGAGACGGTTAGGCGACAACGGAGTCTCTGAGCGACCCGCTCGGGTTACGCCGGTGAGGAATCAAGATCAATGAAGAACAAATTTCTCCCCAGACTCGCTGGTGTCTTGCTTGCCTTGATGGTGATTTGCGTCGCCTCATCGGCGACTTTCGCTTCCGCGACTATTGTGATCGAGAATGGCGACGCGGCAGGTGTGGGCTTTAACGATCCCACACCCGTCTCGCCAATTGGAGGTAACAGCGGCACCACGCTTGGGCAGCAACGGCTGATCGCTTTTCAGGCTGCTGCCAACATCTGGGGTGCAACCCTCACGAGCGGTCCCACCATAACCATTCACGCCACTTGGGCAGCGTTGACTTGCGGTGCGAACTCAGCGGTACTTGGCTCCGCTGGAAATAGCGGCAACATCTGGCGTGATTTTGCCGGCGCTCCATTTCCAGCAACGTGGTACGGGAATGCTCTTGCCAACGCGCTGAGCGGGATTGACCGTAATGGCCCCACTGCGGAGATAAATGCTCAGTTCAATGTCAACATTGGCACGCCTGGTTGTTTGGAGAACTCTCATTGGTATTACGGTCTGGACAACAAACATGGCGCGACTGGAGTTGATCTGGTAGCAGTGCTCATGCATGAGTTTGCCCACGGCTTAGGGTTCCAGACCTTCACCAGTTCCAGCACTGGTGTGCAAGCAGGTAATGCACAGAATGGTTTTTTCCCATCCATTTATGACAGGTTCCTTTTCGATAACACTGCGGGTAAGACCTGGGCGCAAATGACGACTGATGCTGAACGCCAGGCTTCTGCGATCAATACCAACAACCTCGTCTGGACCGGTCTGCAGGTGGACGCTGATGCTCCCGGTGTATTGTCAGGCACTCCGCGTCTCAGGGTGAATTCGCCGCCGGCGATTGCCGGCAATTATCAGATAGGCGCCGCTGCCTTCGGCCCGCCGCTTTCTTCCCCGGGCATTACGGCAAATGTGGTCTTAGCCACTCCCAACGACGGCTGCTCTGCGCTCACTAATGGAGCTGCGATCTCGGGAAAGATTGCGCTTATCGATCGCGGCTCTTGCACCTTTGTAAGCAAGGTAAAGAACGCTCAGAATGCGGGCGCTGTCGGAGTGATCATTGCAGACAATGTGGTAAACAGCACACCGCCGGGTATGGGTGGCTCAGATCCGACAATTACAATTCCTGCGGTGTCGATCACGATGGCTGATGGGAACACGATCAAGGGTCAATTACCCAGCGTTAATGCAACATTATTTGTTGACGCGTCGTCGACAGCGGGAGCTGATCCATCCGGACGGCCGCTGATGTTCACCCCTAATCCGGTCCAGGGAGGCTCTTCGGTTTCCCATTGGGACTCGAGTGCCTTGCCCAATCAACTGATGGAACCCAGCATTAATGGCGATCTTTTTCATAGCGTCACCACCCCCCAGGATTTGACGTTCTCTTTGCTAAGAGACATCGGCTGGTGCTGCGCGCCACCGCCGCCGCCAACGCCGCCGGCGAATAATAACTTCGCCAACGCGCAGGCGATTAGCGGATGTTCGGGTAGCGTCAACGGCACAAATCTCGGGGCTACTCATGAATCAGGCGAGCCGAGCCACGATCCTGGCGGCAGTCCAAGCGGCAGTTCGGTCTGGTATCTGTGGCAAGCGCCCAGTAGTGGGAGTGTGACGATGACCACAGCCGGCAGCAACTATGACACGCTGCTTGCCGTTTACACCGGAACAAGCGTTAACGCCCTGGCAACGATTGCCAAAAACGACGACGTAGATCCCATTGCAGGTATTGTCACCAGCAGCGTAACGTTCACCGCTACGGCAGGCACGGTCTATCAAATCGCGGTTGACGGTTGGGACATCGCGAGGGGAAACATCACCCTTAATTGGACGGAGAGCGGTTGTACGACTGCGCCGACTTTGCTGCTTGAGCAGGGTACGGGTCAGGCCGCGGCGCTCGATTCAGTCACACAAACGCGCGGACCATTCAGCAAGGTAGATATGTTTAACTTTAGCTCGGATCAGCGCACCCGGCTGGTGCTGTTTACTTTGGATCTGGGTCAGAGCAACAGCACGGGACTCATTGTGCAAATAGGCGGAGTTCCGGTAACGATTGAAAACGTAGGGCCAGTGCCGGGGCAGCCTCAATTTTCCCAGATCGTTGTGATGCTGGATCCCTCGGTGCCTGTCGGAACCGTGAACGTCACTGTCACGTTGAACGGCGCAACGAGCAATATAGGGACGGTCACCATTACGCCCTAAGGCGAAAACAAATCACACCGGAGTTTTCGGGCGAGAGCGCGACCATAGTTTTCAGCTACTGTCGCGCTCTCTTTTTGTTCGTGTAGTCGGTACCGAGCGAATAACACAAATACAGAACCCGGAGCGCACCTGTGGCTTTGCCGCCGCACAGTGCGGAAAGGCTCCTTTCCGGCGCTTACCTTTATTTTTTTGAGGCTACGCCTCATGAATCGGAGGCGCAGCCTCCGATAAGTTTTAGAGACCTAACGGTAAGGCAAAGCCCTACCGCACTGTGCGGCGGCCAAGCCGCAGGTGCGCTCGCGGTTCTGTATTTGTCTAGCGGCGGTGCAAGAACGAATGACCTATTTCGCGCCTTCAGCGCTTGGAATTCATAACGTACTTCTACCTGGGCCGTTGGCCCAGGCTTTTACGTTTCGCGCCTTTGGCGCTTTAGTTGCGCGTCGCACGATTCTCCCAAACCAAACCGCATCAGTGTCCGCTCTTTGGTAGTGATGGAGTTTGAGCGCTTGCTCTTAGTACAATGAGCGGTCCGATCGGCAATGCCACGACTTCGCGCTGGTTTTAAGCTAGAATTCCAGAGGCACAAAGTATTTGACGAATAGGCATTGGGATGGGGATCCTATGTGAAACCACAATCCTCATGAGTTTAGCCTCGATTGAGAGAAATTGGGAGTACGCGCTTTGTTCTTTTCCCCTCCTGACTCATCTAGGAATTTCAGATTGACCCTCAAACGAAGATTGTTTGTTCTGCTCGCGGCATGCCTTTCGGTACTCGTCTTTCTATCTTCTCCAAGTCTTCCCGTTTCGGTTCTTGCCAGTGGCGCGCCTTTGCGGGAGAGAAAAGGCGTGCGCCAGGCAGACCTGACTCAAGCCAGGAGTGAAGTACCAAAACAGAATGCAGAAAAGAGCGGTGTTAACAGCTTCATTATTCAAATGGTCAATGGCGCGGCAACTTGCCGGGCAGCAACGGTTGAAGAAATTCCTTCAACCTTGCCGAGACCGGACGATCGAGGAGTTCCCGTTAGAGATCTCTTGAACGCTGATCTACAGAATCAGGTGGCTATCCGAACTGGTGAGAATTCCTCTACGGGCCTGACTATCAATCTTGTAGCTCTTTCACAATTGCAGAGTGATTCCAAAAGGGCCACTGTGATAGCAGCTTTCGAAAGGGCCGCTGCGGTTTGGACAGGTCGAATTAAATCACCCGTTACCATCAGAATCAATATTGACTATGGCGTAAATCACCCTGATGGGTCCGCGTTCCCATCTGAAGTCCTGGGCTCCACCAGTTCAGCGAGTCTTTCAATTGACTATCCAACCGCGCGGGACCATTTAATTACCAGTTCCTCGAGCTCCGTGGAGGCAGGGATCTACAATTCGCTGCCCACCTCTGTTGTTCCCAGCAATACAGGTGATGGCTCGGTAGTGGAAGTATCGCGCTCTCTGGCGCAGTCACTCGGTTTTGTGCCCTTAAATCCGGATGACACTGTCGCCACGATCGCTTTCAATAAGAATTTCACTTTCGACTTTAATCCGGACAACGGTATTGATTTCGACAAAGTTGATTTTGTCAGTGTCGCCGCGCACGAGATCGGCCATGCCTTGGGGTTCATATCAAATGCTGGTGGCGGCAGCGCAGTACCAGTATCCGTTTGGGACATCTTTCGCTTTCGTCCCGGCACCACGCCAGGCACCTTCACCACAGCTCAACGCGTCATGTCTATCGGCGGGGGCAGTCAAGTTTATTTTACCGGCCAAACTTTTGTGGTAGAGGGTTCTAATACTAAAGAGTTGGGACTGTCTACCGGAGGTCCGTCGGGCAGCGGAGGCGATGGGAATCAGTCGAGCCATTGGAAAGCTGCCTCAATTACCGGGAGGTACATCGGGATCATGGATCCGACAATCACTAGCGGTCTGCATGAGGAGATCACGGAAAACGACTTCTCCGCCCTCGAAACTCTCGGCTGGAACCTCGTTAACAGCGCTGCCCCGCCGCCTCCACCGCCGCCGCCGGGCAATGATAACTTTGCAAATGCGCGGGTAATCGTAGGCTGCACGGGCAGCGTTAGCGGCACGGACCTTAATGCGACTAAAGAAATAGGTGAACCCAACCATTCACCAGATAACAATGGAGGAACTCACTCGGTCTGGTATCAATGGCAGTCTCCCAGCAGTGGCAGCGTAACGTTCACGACAGCCGGAAGCGGCTATGACACCGTACTCGGCATTTACTCCGGGACAAGCGTGAATACCCTGACATTGATTGGCAAGAACGATGATATTCCAGACGTTCCGGGCCAACCGCATCAAGTCACCAGCAGCGTTACTTTTCCCGCGAGCGCGGGAACTGTCTACCGAATAGCCGTCGATGGGTACAACAATGGCGGGTCCGGCGGTGACATGGGTCCCCTTAAACTCAACTGGATCGAGAGCAATTGCACAGAGCCGCCGCCGAGCTTGCGGATCGAAGAAGGAACAAACCGGGCAGTCGCGCTCGACTCGGTGACGTTCGTTCTCGGGCCATTCCCCAAATTTGGGCCTCATAACTTCAGCTCTGATCAGCGCACCCGCGTGATGTTGTTTACTTCCAACCTTGGATTGGAGCCTAGCGATAACTTATCCGGCGTACTGTCAGTGCAAGTTCAGGGGGTTTCGTTGCTAATCGAACGCGTGGACGCAGTGCCGGGAGTGGCTGACACCTCCTGCATCACTGTGAAGCTGGACGGGGCGCCGTTGGGCACCAATCTGCCGTTAACGGTTACGTTACGCGGCGCAACCAGCAACACAGCGACGGTCGACATTATTCCCTAAAACGAAATAAACAAATCAGCCCGCAGTTTGAGACGAGAGCGCGACTATAGTTTTCAGCTACGGTCGTGCTCTCTTTTTGTATTGATGAGGCTTGGCAATTGCTTGAGCGAGTGTTTGTCGAGAGCACGGCTGAGGGCCAAAGGCCCGAAATGAAAAAGCCTGAAGCAACGCCCCAGGAAAGATGTGATCTTTGCTAAACCATAAAGCGCTGAAGGCGCGAAATAATGAAAGAACGAATGACCCATTTCGCGCCTTCAGCGCTGGGAATTCATGACGTACTTGTACCTGGGCCGTTGGCCCAAGCTTTTACATTTCGCCCCTTTGGCGCTTTAGTTGCGCGTCGCACGATTCTCCCAAACCGAAACGCCTCAGTGTCCGCTCTCTTGCCGATTAAACTTCGCACTGGTTTTAAGCTAGAATCAAAAGCCAAATAAATACCGGGTGGCTGCGCGGAGATCGAACCGCTCAGTGGTGTGGACCGTCCATAAATGCAAAAGCCAACAGTGGAAACCAGTAGTTCCGACATCAGCGTTGACCGCTTGATGCATGACATTCGAGTCGCTGTGGCCAGGCGACAGCGAAATGCCGGCGCAAATGGTTCCGGACTTCTAACTGGCGTTTTGCCTGCCATCTCTCGGCCGCTCGCGCACATTGAATCCTCTCCGCTGAGTCTGCAGCCCGAATTCCAGCCCAGTCACGATAATCAATATCACGTTAATGATCTGTTGAAGTATCACGGCGCAGACTTCGTGCGCATTGCCTATCACGCCCTGTTGAAGCGAAAGCCCGACGAGGCGGGCTTCGCAGATCATCTTGAACAACTGGCCAGCGGACGCCTTAACAAGATTGATATTTTGGCGAACATCCGTTATTCGGCGGAGGGCGAGCGAGCCCAGGTGAAGGTTAAAGGGCTGGCATGGCCGGCCACGGTGAGACGCCTTGGACGCGCGCCGGTTGTCGGTTACCTGATTCAACTGGTGATTGCGGCCGCACGTTTGCCGCGCTTGCTTGCCCATCAAAGGCAGTCGGAATTCTACCTTTCAGCTCAAATACAACAGGTCGTCGATCATAACAATCAAGTCCAAAAACAGTTGGCTGAAGCCTTTGCTCAAATGTCAGCGCAAGTCGCAGACCAAACCGCAGTAGGAGCCGAACGTACAACCGAGCAGCAGCGCTTACTGGAGTCGCTGTTGCAGCAGCAGCAAGATCTGACGGCGCGGCAAGCGGAGCTGAAAGTTACGGTTGAGGGTCATGCAACCGCCACTCGCGACTATGTTGACCAGTTCAAGGAAGCGCTGGCTCAGGTTGAGGGGCGAAGACAGGAACTTCTTGCCCAACAGCAGGAGTTCTCCCGGCAGTTGCAAGAGCACAGTCAGCGGCAGCTGGGCCAGGAGCAGGCACTTGCTGAACAGGTGAACGGGCAAAACCAGCAACTTCTTCGCCAGCGGGAAGAGTTGACTCAGCATATCGCGGAGCAGGCACAGCAGTTCCTTCGCCGGCAACAGCAAACACATACAGAATTGGTCATGCAGGAAAGACGCCTAACGATTCTGCTTGAAGCAGCGCGCGGCGTGTCGCCGGAAGCCGCCGGCCAACCGCTCGCTCAACTGATGGCGAGCGAAGAAGATCATATTCTGGACGCGTTATACGCTTCGTTTGAAGATCAATTTCGCGGGGAACGTGAAGACATCAAGAGCCGGCTAAAAGTTTACCTGCCAATCCTTAAAACGGCGGGCGTGGGCGAAGGCGTTCTGGATATAGGCTGCGGACGCGGCGAGTGGCTGGAGACGCTCAGGACCGAAGGAGTGCAGGCCCGCGGCGTAGATCATAATCGTGTTTTCGTCGAGCAGTGCCGGGAACTCGGTTTGGATGTGGTGGAAGAAGATGCGCTCGTCTATCTACGCAGCTTGCCTGACGAGAGCCTGAATGTGGTAACGAGCTTTCATCTCGTAGAACATTTGCCGTTCGATGTACTGATTAAGTTATTGGATGAGGCCGTGCGCACGCTGAAATCCGGCGGCATGCTTATTCTGGAAACGCCTAATCCTGAAAATGTCATTGTCGGCAGTTACAGCTTCTACGCTGACCCGACACATCGTAATCCGATTCCCAGTCCTACTTTGAAATTCCTGCTCGAGTCGCGGGGTCTGTCTGGAATAAAAGTCATGAACCTCCGTGCGTCTGACGTCTCCAGGATCAAGGGGGACAGCGAGATCATCAAACGCTTCAATCAGCACTTTTATAGTGCTCCGGATTACGGAATTGTTGGCTGGAAGGCCTGACTCTCCGCTCGCCGGATCCTCGCCACTGCGCATGTTCAATAAGAAAATAATCATCGTTACTCCATGGTTCGAACGTTTCGCCGGCGGCGCGGAACTGCTGGCAAGGGGGATGGCCCGCGAGCTGAACCAGCGCGGTGTTTCGACAATGGTGTTTACCACCTGTTCTTTGTCCCCCTACGATAGTTGGTGGGAAGATCATTATGCGCCTGGCGTTCATGAGGTTGCGGGGATAGAGACGCGACGGTTTGCAACCGATAAACTCAGGACGCGTTATGAGGCTGCAGTCGGCAAGCTGCATCGTGGGGAAGACTTGAACGCCGGCGATCAGCAGGACTTTTTTACTTATGGCATCAACAGCAGTGCCTTGCTGGATGCCCTGGCCGAATACGTTGACGGCGATCATGAAATTCTCGCGCTGCCTTATTTTCACGGCCTGACGCATTCAGCGATAAACAGATATCCCGGCAAGATCTCTCTTATCCCCTGCTTCCATGACGAGCCCCAGTTTTACTGGGGAGCAACCGAAACGTTGCTTCGCAATGCGAAACTGATTTTCTTCAATTCACTTGAAGAAAAGCAGATGACAATCAAACAGTATGGCCAAAGAGTTGGCCGCAGGATTGTTGAAAGCGTTGTCGCCGGGGTGGGCATTGAGTTGTCCGGGTCTGGAGACGAGAAGAAGGGCAACTTCAGGCGGCTACCTGATAGCTATTTTGTTTACGCCGGTCGTAAAGAGACAGGCAAGAATGTTCGTCTGCTTTGCCAATGGTTCACCAGCTACGCGGAACAGTTTCACCCGGAGACGAAGCTGGTCCTGATTGGAGGAGGCGATGGATCGCTGGTTCCTTCGAACGATCATTTTGTGGACCTGGGTTTTGTCTCGGAGCCGATGAAACAGCACATACTCAGTCATTCGAAGGGCGTGATTAACCTCTCTGAGAAGGAGAGTTTTTCCATAGTCATGATGGAGGGTTGGCTGCTCGGGGTTCCGGCAGTTGTGTCGGCAAATTGTGCCGTAACAAAAAACCACGTGACCCGGTGTAACGGTGGTTTGTATGTTGCGAATAGCGAGGAGTTCGCAATGGCTCTAAAGTACCTCGAAGACAACGAGACGGTCCGCGAGACTCTTGCGGCAAACGGGCATCAGTACGTTTCGGGCACGTTTTCTTTCGACGCCGTGCTTTCAAAATATTTAGCCGAGTTTGAGCAGTACCAGAAACCCGAACAACCGGGCGCGGGTACCGGATGAATTTGAGCGTGCTGATTGTTTGAGCGTACAGATGCAGTTTGCCCCGCTGAATTGCGATAGGTGCGGTCCCGCAGCTATTGCAATTCAACGGAGCCAGACTACATCAGTACCAACTTGCGTAGCGCGCGTCCCGGAACTAATCCAAAATGAGATTCCTGATAGACGGACAAACGCTGCTGACTGCTGAGATCAATCGGGGGATTGGCACATACTTCAAGAACACGGTCGAAAATATTCTCGAGAACGATTTTACGAATGACTTTTACCTCAATACGCCTGACGGCGCTCACCTGAATGCCCTCTCGCCATGGGCGCGCGAGAAACTCTCCGTCATTGATAATCCGGCCTACGATATTCGCGCGCCTCATTATCGCGGCGGGGAATATCAAGCCGAGCTTTATTCCGACGCACTGAACAACGATGTTGAGAAGCTGGGCATAGATCTCTACTGGTCTCCCAATGCCTTGATGGACAATGTATTTCTTCCGACACGACAAACGAACACCTGCCAATTCGCCGTTACGATCTTTGATTTGATCATTTCAGTGATGGAGCAGGAGTACGCCAAACATTGGCCGCCTGCCACAATCGCCACTCATAAGAACAAACTAAAGCAGCTGGAGAGAGACTACGATCTTTATCTGCATATTTCGCAACATACGCAATCAGATTTCATGAACGCGTTGGAGGTCAAAGACAAGAAGCATATCGTGACTCCACTTGCGGCCAATAGTTCATTTCGCCCCTATCCTTTTCCTGACGTTCCCACCCCGAATGATTATGTGCTTTACATCGGCGGCTTCGACCCGCGAAAGAACATGGATAGAGCGATTGAAGCTTTTGCTAATCTGCAGACAAGACACGGTGCGGATCAAAGAGTAGGCGCTACCGAGTTGTGTATTGTGTGCAGCTTCGACAACGGGGCGGAGGGCCGGCTGTTAGATCACGCCAGGCAGTTAGGCTTGAAGGGAAAAGTCCGGCTTGCCGGGTTCATGGATGATGCCGCCTTGCTTGGGGCATATCAAAAGGCCCGCTGTCTCTTCTTCCCGTCTCTGTACGAAGGATTCGGACTGCCAATACTGGAAGGCCTGGCCTGTGGCCTGCCGGTGGCTGCCTCAAACAGTTCGTCGCTTCCGGAAGTCGGCGGTAAACTGGCAAACTATTTTGATCCTTACAACGTGGATGAAATGGCCGATGGGCTTTACGCAGCCTTGCGGGCCCCCATGGATTATGAGTCCAGGTTGGAAAGGTACGAATACTCCAAAAGATTTTCGTGGCAGAGAACAGCCCTCGCCACACTCCAGGCCTTTGCCGAGTGTGCGAAGGAGAAGCCAAACAGGAAAAGCGAAGACCGGCCGACGATTATGAGTGGTCAAGAGCTTAACCCGGACTTTATTGACGTTCGCAAGCGCATTGAGGAAGTGAGCGTCGAAGAGCTGTGTCAAACGGCCGAAGAATTCTTCGCGCGCCTCGATAATTGGGATTATCTGCATGCGAAACCCTTTGCCGCCATCGGTGAGACACCGGAGTTGCTCATCAATTTCGCTCAGGTCCTGCAAGGTTTGAACCTGTTGCCGGGGATGACGATTCTTGATTTCGGCGCCGGATCTTGCTGGACCTCGCGTTTTCTCAGCCAGCTCGGTCTCGAAGTGATCGCGCTCGACGTCTCAAAGTCTGCACTGGAAATCGGCCAGGAGCTGTATAAGCGTCTTCCTGTAATTGGCGATCAACCGCCGCCGCGGTTCTTGCAGTTTGACGGTCATAGCCTTGATCTGCCGGATGAGTGCGTCGACCGCATCAGTTGCTGGGACGCCTTCCATCATGTGCCCAATCCCAGGCAGGTCATAAAAGAGATGGCGCGAGTGCTTAAAGAGGGCGGCATCGCGGGCTTCTCAGAACCTGGACCTGACCACTCGAAGTCAGCTCAATCACAGTATGAGATGAGGACCAACCGGATTATTGAAAACGATATCAATGTGCGCGAGCTTTGGAGCGCCGCGCAAGAGGCTGGATTTACGAAAATCAAGCTGGCGTTCTCTAACCCCGCGCCGTTCCTGCTTCCCCTCGAAGTATTTGAAGAATACCTGGACGGAAAGAACGCAGGCGAGCGCTTCGTTGCGGAGACGCGCGAGCAAATGCAGCACCGGCGCATCCTCTTTTTTTTCAAAGGAGAGTCGTCCGCTCCTCGCGACAGCCGGCAACGCGAAGGATTGTCGGCGGAGTTACATGTGAAGTTGGGATCGGATCGTATTGCTGCGGGGAAGCCTCTCCGCCTGGAAGCGTCGGTCAGAAACACTGGCAGTAACGTTTGGCTTCCCACCACAGCGCGTGTGGGAGCCGTTCACTTCGGCATTCACCTGTTCGATACCAAAGGCATACTTCTCGATCTGGATTATTACCGCCATAACCTGACACCGGATGACGGCCGCGAAATCTTGCCCGGCGAAACGGTTGAATTCAAAGCTGACGTCCCCATGCCGGCCGCAGGCAAATACACACTGCAATGCGATCTGGTCAGCGAGGCGGTTTGCTGGTTCGAGCACAACGGATCGCCAACCGTCAGGATAAAAGTTCATATTACTTAGGTTTTGTTTTTCGGTATTTGAGCGCCGTACGTCACGCAGGTTTTGTATAAAACGATACTGTGAAAAACAAAGTCATAACCGTAACGGAATATGCCGCGGCTGTCGTTCTCTGTCTAATTATTCTTGCCTGCGTAATGAAGTTATGGCGCGCAGATTTGAGAATACCATTCACGTACTTTGGTGACGCATTGTATTACAGCGTCGCTACGAAAGGAGCAATCGAGCAGGGATGGTGGTTCCACAATAGTTCTCTTGGCGCACCAAACGGCTTGAAATTTGAGGCTTTTCCAGCGATAGATAATTTCCCGTTTTTGCTGATCAAAGCAATATCAATATTCAATTCGGATCAGGCGCTGACTTTGAATTTGTTTTACCTGCTTACCTTTCCCTTAACGACCCTGACCTCTTTGTACTTTTTTCGGTACTTCAAATTCTCTTACGGCCCATCCATTCTGGCTAGCTTGCTTTATACCTTTTTGCCTTACCACTTTTTCCGCAGTTATCACCTATTTTTAGCCGCTTACTATCCCCTCCCGTTGATGATCTTAGTCATTCTGTGGGTCTGCGCCGGCGTACCTCTGATGGTGGATTATCGGGAAAACAGAGGTTGGCCAAAATTAAGGTGGCGCAGCTTCGAAGTGATTT
This sequence comes from Pyrinomonadaceae bacterium, assembly GCA_036506395.1. GTDB lineage: Bacteria > Acidobacteriota > Blastocatellia > Pyrinomonadales > Pyrinomonadaceae > DASXRU01. Next base: position 12,853 of record DASXRU010000029.1, read on the forward strand.
TCAGCTTTGTTGTCTGCGCCATTGTTGGGTCGTGTGGCATCTATTACCCATTCTTTTCCTGTTTCCTATTGCTGGTCGCCGGAATCTGGGCAGGCGTCCAACAAAGGAACATTCGTGCACTGATGGCTCCAATTGTTTTGATAAGCTTCATATCTGCTGTTGTTCTCCTTAATCACTTACCCACCATAATGTATCAACAGACCCACGGGACTTCGGCAGCAGGTGGACGAAGTGTAGCTGACGCCGAAACAATGGGACTGAAAATAACTCAGCTGGTCCTGCCGATAGGTGGGCATAGAGTCACCGCACTGGGGGCACTGAAGTATCGATACGATATGGTCCCGTTGGTTAACGAAAACGACACTGCTTCTCTGGGTATTGTTGGCAGCATCGGGTTTTTAGTTTTGCTTTTCCGGCTTTTCCATAAGAAGGCACACCACTCTATCCTTAACCACCTCAGCGTACTGAATGGTTCAGCCCTGCTCCTGGGGACCATTGGAGGCTTCGGCGCTTTGTTCGCCCTGTTTATCTCGCCACAAATAAGAGCCTACAACCGGATCTCCGTTTTCATCGCATTCTTTTCCCTGGTGGCTGTGGCCCAAATACTTGATACTTTCTACAAAAATCTTAAGGACCGCAGAGCGCGTTTGACGTACTTCTTAATTCCATCTGCCCTCATCGTCGCAGGCGTTTTCGATCAAACCAGCACGACATTCTTCTTTGTGCCGGAGTATGACAACATAAAGAATGAATATCAGAGCGATTCAGACTTCGTGCATGGTATAGAAGCTTCTCTGCCGCCGCGCGCCATGATCTTCCAATTGCCTTATATCGCATTTCCGGCGAATGCTCCGGTAAATAAGATGGTTCAAGATCACGAGCATTTCAAAGCTTACTTGCATTCGAAAGCGTTGCGTTGGAGTTATGGCGCTACGATTGGCGAAAAGGATGATCTGTGGCAGAAAGAGGTAGCGGCAAAGCCCGTGGGTGATCTTGTGCAGGAAATATCTCGCGCCGGTTTTCTGGGTATCTATATTAATCGTGACGGCTATGCGGACGGCGCGATTGCGTTGGAGGCTGAGTTGACTGCTCTTCTCGGCGCGAAGCCTGCGGTCAGTCGCAAAGCAAATCTTATTTTTTTCAACTTGATGGAATACAACAACCATCTGAAAGGAAGTCAGCAGCTGAGCGAAGCGCGCAACTACTTTGGCGCGTCGAAACTGGTCAAGACGTTTTCTGATCCACCCCGACAGTGTAGCTACGGTCCAGGTTATTTAAGGCGGCTCAGAACTCGGGCGGCTTTTGACACTTAGCATAAAAGCAATAACTTAAGTCAGCGTCGTTACCCAAAGCGGGCATTCTGAACACTTCAGTTTCGTCGAACACGCCCGTCCTGGCGCTTTCCGGCATCGGACAAATTCCGCCGGTTTCGATTACTACAAAGCCGCCGTCCTTGAGCATCTCTATCAATTCAGCTGGGGTGTATTCAACCTTGTGTTCCGGATGGATAAATTGGTCCGGGGAATGGATGCGAGTTAATTTGCTGTTCGGCGTATCAAGGAAAAAATAGCCGCTGGGCTTAAGCACACGCCTTGCCTCCGCAATAACGCTAGCAGCCTCGGCTACAGTCACGTGTTCGATACTTTCACCGGCGAAGACCAGGTCGGCTATGCCGTCTTCAATTGCCGACAAATCAGTCATTGAGGAATGGATGTACTCTATCACTCCGTACTCACGAATTAGTTTTTCCTCTCGAAAGTCTCGCGGGATAATCATGCGGGTATCAAACGGAAGGTCAACTATGATTAACTTCTTAGCCCGATAAGGATAGCCATTCGTGTAAAGAGCTCCTTCAAGTACAGTCGGACACGCCCCTCCTAAATCCACTATGCATTCTGCTTCAGGCAAGGTCTTGATGAATTCCTTGCGCGCCTCATGAAGCCGGTCAGGGAACTTCGGCTCAAAGCGGGAATTGTACTCTGGCGACTCGAAAAGATACTGAATAAACTGCTGTCGATTGATAAGATACCCATCCAGGCGCTCCAAGTAATACCGAATACCACTCTCGTCCGGAAGGCGGTTCAAGATTAATAGAAAAGCCATCACTATGAAGTCGTGATGACTAACTGAATCGAACAAATTACTGCCGGTCAGACTACGTGCATCCTGAACAAGGCACTTCACCCGATCTGCAAGACTCTCGCTAAAGTCTCTCTCGTTAGTCGGAGCGTTAGATGGGTTTCTAGAATAGGCCATAACTCGCACGTGACTCTTTACCCCTTTAGGGTCTATTAAAGCGTCAAGCAACGCCTTTCGCAACCTGTGGCGCTCAAGCTAAAGAGGACAACATTCGAGCGAGGAAGCCGCTTTGACGGCCCCTTATCTCGCCTTGCAAAACAGCGGGAAGAGATGGACGATGCGGATTCCGAACGATAAGTCAGAACCGAGCCTTGAAGAGCTATGCCAAACAACCTTCGCAAAATAGCCTGGCTTTCCCCTCTGCCTCCTCAGAGAAGCGGCATCGCCAATTACAGTCAATGGCTCATCAGGGCTCTCAAAAGCCACTTTGCTATTGATCTCTATTGCGACAAACCGGCGCCGACTCCGGACATTAGAAAGGAGTTCGATGTTTATCCGCTGTCCACGTTTCCAGAAAGGTACAAGAACTATCATGACGTGATTTACCACGTCGGGAACAACAGCCTTTTTCACAAACGGATTTACGAATTGGCATGGAACTACCCCGGCACGATAGTGCTGCATGATTACAATCTCAGCTCCTTCATGCATGAGGCTTTCTACCATCAGCCTGATGGCAAGTTGTATGAAGAGGCTCTGGTCGAAGGGTACGGCGAGGCAGGCCGTAAAGAATTTGAGACGTTGAGGCGCGGGGGCTTCCCCGATATTGCCAGGTTTCCCCTGTCCCACGCGATCGTACGAAGGAGCAGGAAGGCCGTTGTTCATCATAGATGGGCCAGGAATCAGTTTGGGAATAGCACCCGCATAGAAGTTATTCCCCACTTCGCGGAGCTCAACCACCGGCCCACCCCGGCACAGATAGAGAATTTCAAAAATAAGTTCGCCATTAGAGGCAGCCATTTCGTCTTAACTTGCGTGGGGTTCATCAACGGCAATAAGTTACCCCTGCTGCAAATCGAGGTCGTGAAAAGGCTGATAGATGAAGGATATCCGGTGCAAATGGTATTTGCCGGCGAACCGGCGCCGGAGGTGAAAGCTCTAGAGTCGGAGACCCGGGCGGGCAAATATGGCCAACAGATAATCTTTACGGGTTATCAGGATGAGGTCGACTATTTCAGTGCCATCTTTGCTTCAGACATTGTCATTAACCTGAGAAATCCCTCGATGGGTGAAGCGTCAGGTACCTTGATGCATGCGCTGGCGGCGGCGAAACCGACGATTATTAGCGATGTCAACCAATATCGGGAGTTCCCAGATAGGGTTTGTTGGAAACTGACGCATGATGAGAACCAGGCAGAGGTGCTTTACGCATACCTGGCCACGCTGCTGTCCAACCGGGACGTGAGGGCCGCAATGTCCCATAACTCCCGAGAGTACGTGAAAAGCGTGCTAGATCCCGAGAGGATAGTCGCCCAATGGAAGCAGGTCATCCAGGCATGAAATCGGGTTGAAAAAAAGAGAGTTTCCGGGCCGGCCTTACAAAAGTTTATTGCGATTTTGCGAGGCCTTTGCGGACATCTTTCAAGATTAAGTTCCCATCGAAGTGCGGGTCGAAAACGGCTAACCCCGGGCTGTTTGATTCAGTGGGAGATGCGAACCTAAACCTGCGGCATCTGACCGGGGAAAATCGCTCGTTATCAGCTCTTTTCGTTTGCGCCCCCGAAGCTGGGTTATTCTTTTGACAAGATCGTCAGCAAAAAGGTATATTTCGAAGGCGAAGTCAGCCTGAAACCATCACCAACCACCTGTTCGGAGTTAAATAAGATGAAGAAGCTAATAGCCACATTTTTCGTAGCGGCACTGCTCGCTGTTAACGCCCTCGCCCAGTCTCCCCCGACGTTAACGATTGTTACCGAGACCCCCGGTCTTCCTTCGGATCTTTTCTACGGCAGCATTAAGGTTAAGCCGTTACGACTGCGTCCCGGAACCAACACGCCAATCACGATTGCCGATTACGATTTCTTTATTCAACAACAGTATATAGATTTCTTGAGGCGCTTCCCGGAACCTGCATGCCCGGCCCATAATTGCGGGATTGAGTTCTACCTGCCCATCTTAACCGGATGTGGAAGCGACACCGAATGCATCAAGTATTCACGCGGCGCAGTGTCGGCAAATTTCTTTCGCTCGCCTGAATTTCAGCGCAAAGGCAACTACGTTCTCTTCCTGTATGTGACGGCTCTCGGACAAAGAGCGATCACCGCCGCGGAGCTGAGCGATCCCAGCAAGATCGACCGGCCACACTATGCAGAGTTTTTGGCGGACCTGGGGAGCATCTCCACTCCTAACGATGATCCGGCACTCACTGAAACCAAGAAGGCAGCTCTCGCCGATGCGTGGGTGACACGAGCTGAGTTCCTGGCGAAATACCCGAACGCTCCTACTATGTCGAATGCGGCCTATGTGCAGGCATTGCTGAATACCGCCGGCGTAACAAACTCGCAGCAAGCTCAGTTGGTGACGGATCTCAATAACAGCACCAAGACACGCGCCCAGGTCTTGCGCATTATCGCGGAGAGTCCGGAAGTAAGCGCGAAGTTCTATAAGCCGGCATTTGTGACAATGGAATACTTCGGTTACCTACGCCGAGACCCCGAGGACTGTAAAAACTCGAGCAACTGGACCGGGGGCGACCCGAATCAGTGCGGTTATATCTTCCATAACAACCGCTTCCTTAACCCAGGCGACCCAGACTTCATTGAGAACACAATCGTCCGTGGTTTCATAGAGGCGCCTGAGTACATAAACAGGTTCTAAGCGGCATGGCATCCGGAGTAGCGGATGTCGATACCAGGTACCCAAATGAGGCTGGTCATGCGAATGGCCGGCCTCAACTGTTTTTGTAACGCGCAGAACAGCGCCTCGGCCTGTCAATCCGCGCTTGTCGGTGTCACCGCAGGCGCGTAAAATTCCGCTTTCAACTCTTCGTGTGCAGAATTTCTTCCCTGTTCATTTGCGACTTTGTAGTTCCTTAACTAATGCGTATAGGACTCGACGGCATCCCGCTTGGTGAGTTAAAGACGGGGGTCGGACATTACACCTGCGAACTGGCTCACGCGCTTGCCTGCCTGGCTCCCGAAGATGAGTTTGAGTTGGTCTCGCCATATCCGTACCTGAACGGCGATGAACCGAAAAGGGCCGTGCCGCCCAACCTGCGCGCTGTGCAGGCGAAGGTAGATAGAATTCGCCGCCGGCGCTGGTGGTCTGTCGGGTTACCTCTTTATGTTAGCCGCGCCTCGTTCTCGCTTTTTCATGGAACGAATTATGATGTGCCGCTTTGGAACAGGTGCCGCACCATTGTCACGATTCACGATCTCTCGTCATTCCTATACCCTGAAACGCACGAACAGCACCTGGCCCAGCGTGCGCGCCGGCGGCTGCCAAGAATGGCGCGTGCGGCAACGAAGATCATCACACCAACGGAAAGGGTGAGGAGCGAAGTATGGGAACACCTGGGCGTCACGCCAGATAAGGTTTTCGCGGTGCCCGAAGCTCCGCGTCGCTCATTTCGGAGAGTAACGCCGGCGGAAACCATCTCAGTGCGGCGGCGGCTAAAGATTGAAGATGACTTTATACTTTTCGTGGGCACTATCGAGCCGCGAAAAAACCTATTAACCCTCGCCCGGGCTTTTGATGACATCTATCGAACCACCTCGTTGCGGCCCCAGTTAGTGATTGCCGGAAAAGAAGGATGGCTCACGGACCCATTCTTCGCTTACTTAAAGAGCGTAAACATACGGGAACGCATGCGCTTCACCGGTTACCTTTGTGATGATGATCTGCGCGCGCTTTACTCGTCGTGCCGCGCGTTTGTCTATCCTTCTTTGTACGAAGGGTTCGGATTACCACTTCTGGAAGCGATGGCCTGCGGCGCGCCGGTTATCACCAGCCGCATTCCCAGCATCATGGAAACGGCTGGGACAGCTGCGCGCTTCATTTCCCCAACTGATTTTCGCGATCTCGCGCAGGGAATTATTCGGGTGCTTGAAGATGGGAGCGAGTGGGATTATCGTTCGTCCGCCGGGCTACAACGCGCGGCCGAGTTTTCCTGGGAAAGGACAGCCTCTGCGACTCTGAATGTTTATCGCCAGGTCCTGGCAGAAGAGAAGTAGCAAGAACGATGGAAGATTCAGCAGCAACACTCATACTCAATACCAGGGAAGCGCCAAACCAGGAGGTGGCCCGACGATCCGTCCTCAAGCGGTATTTTCTCCTTTCGCTACTAGTCAGCACTTGGGTGCCGTTTCTGTTTTTTATTCTGGTTGCGCCATCACATCCGGGCTCCGGGAGTTTGTCGGCAGTCAAAACCGTATTTCTGTTTCTCGGGACTGCTCATGTGCCGGCAACTCTATTCTTTTATACGGACCGAGCGTTTTCACCCATAATCAGGAAACATAAGTTTCGATATGTTTATGCGCCGATCCTCCTGGCTGTTACCACGGGGCTACTGTTCGCCTTCTTAAGCACAACCGGTCAGGCCTTTCTCCTGCTGGCCTACTGGGCGTGGCAAGCATTCCATTATGGCCGCCAAAACATCGGCATCTACGCCTTCGCATCGATCGCGCAAACAGGAACCGCGCCCCACCGCATGGAAAAGCTGGCGATTGACTTTGGGACCATTCTCGGCATTCTTGGCACATTCAAAATACTCGGCACGGCGGTCGCCCCCGCCTACCTTCATCGGACGTTTGGCAATCTGTACCAGTTCGGCCACATCGCTTTCGCCGCAGTTCTTCTGTTCAGTCTAATCGTATATGTAAAACTGTACCGCAATACCACCCTCTTCAAAACGCTCTTCTTCTTTACGTCTGTATTCTTCTTCTACCCGGTATTCATCTCAACCGATATGAACATCGGGTTTCTCAGCTATGCCATGGCCCACGGCCTGCAATACATAATCTTCATGACCGTTATCTCGGTTAACGATCCGCCGGAGACCGGCCGGGGGACGGTGCAATTCAAAAACATAATGTGGCTTCTGGTCTTTGTCCTGGTGATAGGATTTGTTTTTTATCGTGGTGGCGAGTTAAGAACGCTTGAGGCGATAAGAAATAATACCGTTTACCTGAAGCTTGCAGATTTTCTATTTGGGGCGCTGCTGGGCGCAACCATGGGCCACTTTGTCATCGATGCCGGCGCCTGGAAACTAAGTAGCGTTTTGCAGAGGACCTATATCACCAAACGATTTGGCTTCATCTTTAATAAAGAATCCGCCGGAACTTAAAATCCATTTCTTCCGAAGCTTAAGGAAACGATGACAGCACGCTGGCGTACTTACAAACCGTATGCTGCCTCGCTTCTCATTTTTCTTGGCTCGCGCCTATTGGTGCTGCTGGCTATCATCTATGCCGCCAACTTCGTTCCAGCCAATCAGGGTAGCGGCTATTGGAACCTCGATTCACCGCTTCGTTACTTGTTGCGATACGATTCTGGTTGGTATCTAAGGATCGCTGTCCAGGGATACTCATATAACGGCGATAATTCAATCGAGCAGCCGGTAGTCTTTTATCCCTTGTATCCCTTAGTTGGCCGGTTTGTTTCCAAACTATTCGGCATTGAGCCATACGTCGGGCTTCTGATCGTTTCAAACCTGTCGATTCTAATTGCTATCCCGCTGGCGCTCAAACTAATAAAAGATGATTACGGGACCAGGACTGCCCTTTATGCTATTGCGCTCCTGAGTTTCTTTCCCACCTCTCTTTTTTTCTCGGCCGGCTATACGGAATCACTGACATTTTTGCTCATCGTAGGTTTCTTTCTATTCCTGAAGAGAGATCGATTCGTTTTGGCGGCGACATGCGCCGGCCTGGCTACAGGTACAAGACCCACGGGCATTGTTCTTCTATTGCCATTGCTATGGGAACTCTGGCGACGGTTTTCCAGGGAACCAAAGCTGCTCGCCGTATATAGTTTACTTTGCGCCACCATGGCCACGTCTGGACTGTGGCTGTACACAATCTATCTGTGGGTAGCTTTCCGGAGTCCCCTGGCCTTTGTCACGGCAGAGCGTGCCTGGTCTCAAACAGGGGAGTACAGTCAATCCAGCTATCCGGTTCAGCTATTAATCTGCTTCCGGTTCCTCAGCTCCCTCTTGCGAACAGGTATCTATCCCATAACCCTGGATCCATGGTTCTTTTTCTTATTCCTGCTACTGGTCGTATTTTTCCGCAAACGCGTACCGGTGGCTTATAGCCTTTTTGCGGCTGGAGCTATTCTTTTGCCTTATCTGACACTGGGTGGGGTTTTGAAGATGCGTTCTTTTACGCGGTATGTCATGTTGGCGTTTCCGGTATTCGTAATCATCGGAGATCAACTTAAAGGAAGGTTGTGGCTGCTCCTGGGCATCGTCATTATCTTCGCCGCGCTGTTATTCAGCTACACAGCGCTATTTGCTCAGTGGTACTGGGCAGGTTGAATTGGGCAGCTTGATAATGCTTACTGCTGATGTTGCAGTCTGCTGATCTTCCTCGGCGGGTGATCGACACTTCTCAAGCGTTTATCGTTTCGGCTTCCGATTGACTCGGCCGAAACCCCATTCGTCGCGTCACAACGCTCGCGTTGAGGTTGGCTACTCCCTCCATTGCCCTCCCGCTCATCACTCGAAAGAAATAGGCCCCATCAAGCCAATCAAAACTAATTGCATCGGGGCTATGGGCGGCAACGGCCAGAGAATAGGAGTCGGGAGCCAACCAACAGTTGAACGCGAAGGTTACTTCGACCACCTCTCCACGCCGCACTGGCCCGAAATTAAGTTCCTGAAGCTGAGTGTTGGTGCCATAGAGATGAATGCCGTGGCGATTCCGGATCATAAAGCCGCACACTGGATTCTGCACATCAGCGTGAAAAAGTAGTCGCAGACGGACACACAGTGACTCGCCGGTTTCCACGAGTTCAAGCGGCTGTCGCGACTCGTCCAGCAATTCGACTCTAAGGATTTCCGCGCTTCCATTCCCGTGACGGTACGTGTACCGAACGGGGCCACTCTCTTCGTCTGCCGGTAATAGCGACTCCTCTGGTTCTACGCTGGCGGGCGAAGGTGAATCCGCAGCGAAAGCCTCTTCGCGTGCCATGATGATCTTCTGGTAGCGGTTGAGCACATCGATCGGTTTGCCGTCCGTTATCAGGCGTCCGCCGTTAAGCAACAAAGCGCGCGAACACAGCGCTCGAATGGCGCTCGGATCGTGCGAAACGAAGAATATGGTCACGCCGCTCTCCTGCATCTCTTTTATTCGTCTCATACACCGATGCTGAAAGACTGCGTCACCCACAGCGAGCGCTTCATCGATAATCAGTATCTGCGGAGAAGCGCTGATTGCCACCGAGAAGGCAAGTCGAACATACATGCCACTCGAATATATTTTGACCGGCTGATGTATGAACGGGCCAAGTTCAGCGAAGCGTTCGATCTCTGGAAGCATGGCCTCCGTTTGACTTCGCGAAAAGCCCATCAGCGAAGCATTCATGAAGATGTTTTCAATCCCCGAGAATTCCATGTTAAAGCCGGCGCCCAATTCAAGCAGAGCCGCAATTCGGCCTTCATGCCAGACGGTTCCGTGCGTGGGCTGAAGTGTGCCGGTTATTATCTGCAGGAGGGTGGATTTACCACTGCCATTTGGACCGATGATACCGGTGGTAGTGCCGGCTTCGACCTCAAAACTGATGTCCTTGAGCGCCCAAAACTCGCGGTGACATTTCCGCCTCCCGCGTGTCAGCATTTCCTTCAAGCGGTCGTATGGACGGTTGTAGATTCGATAAAGCTTGGAAACGTCTTCGACGCGGAGTGCAGTGGTCATTCTGGGAAAGGACGCGTAGCCGGTTCTGAAATTCTATTTTGAGCTGGCAAACAGGAACACAGGATCCCGGCCATCATACACAAGATTGAGCTGTAATCATAAATACCAGAACTGGGGAAGACAGCGGGTCAACCGATGATTAACTCGGACTGGGAGGGGACTGTTCTGTAACGGGTCAGTTGCCCCAATTCTACTTCGGCTGCAGGGGCGAATTATGAGGGCTCCCCTGGCAAAGTCGGCCAGCAACGGGCAAATTTGCCCGCCGCGCTTGCCCTTGCCTATTCTTCTGCGTAAAATGGCCGTTCTTGATCGCCAGGTGTGATAGGGAATAATACTTCAAATTACTTCACCAGGCGCGTTACTGCTGCTCAAGCTCCCATGGGCATCTAATCTGCTCGTATCTGCGTCTTTATTGCGGAGGATTTCGTGAAGCAAGCTTTTCGTTCCCTATGCGCCACAAGCGCGCTCATGCTGATAGCTGGCGCGCTTTCTTTTGTTCAGGCGCAAACTCCCACCGCTACCCCTGATTCGTTCGTTGCTCAGGTTACATCTTCTCCGGCTGGGGTTATTTCTAATGCGTTTGCCTCTTTCGCCGGCGAGATCAGCGAGAACGGCCGCTTTGTAGTTATTGAATCGAACGGCGACATTGCCACCGAGAAGACGGCCGGCCGCAACAATGCGGATGGTAATCGGGAAATCTTTCTATTGGACTATGCCCAACGACGCATCTTTCAAATAACCGACACGAAAAATCTCCTGAAGATACCCGCGAGCCCAACGCCAACGCCGACTCCAAGCGCCAGCCCAACTCCCACGCCGGTACCGACGCCGGCCGACTATACCAACGTCGACGTCGAGGTCAGCAACAATCAGCCCGTTTTGAGCGCAAATGGGCGCTGGATTGTTTTCAGCTCGAATGCGTCCACTCCGGGAAGCTTCGACGGTAATGCTAATCGCACGGCGCTCCTCGCCGATGGCAATCAGGAAATCTTCCTCTATTTTATTCCGGCGACCATCACGGTTAATTTGGCGAGTGGAGCGGATGCTCCTTTCGTGGATCTGGCCGCTGGGACGTTTACGCAAGTCACCGATACGCCGGCGAGCCGGTTGCCGCAACCAGGCAGCACGAGCGCCTCGCCTATCGTCGCCTTTGACAATCGCGACGCGACGGTCAATGACAACGCTTCGGTCGTCTCATTTGTCTCATCGCGCAACCTCACTGGAGCCAACAGCGACTTCAATCCGGAGGTGTTTGTTTACATTAGATCAAGCGGCATAACCACCCAGGTTACAAATACTACTGGAACGCTTCTTGCCCCTCTGTTCAATGAAAATCCGTCGCTTTCAGGCAACGGCTCGGTATTGGCTTTCATTTCGAACGCGAATATTTCGGCCGGAGGCTCGTCCAACAACGCCGACGGTGACGCGGAGATTTATCTCGCCAGCGTTAACACTTCAACCGGGGCTGCTGCCGTGACGCGCCAGGTAACGAATACCAAAACAGACGCGACGGGCGCCACAGTGAATCTCTTCCATTTCGGACGGCGGGTCAGTCGTGATGGCAGCATGCTTGCGTTTGAGTCGTTGGCGACTGATCCGAAGACTAACAGCTCAATCACGCAAGTTTATGTGACGTTTGTTTACGACATCGGTCTCGACACTTTCACTCAGGTTGGCCCCAGAGCTACTACTACTCAGGATATCTTTCACTTTCCAACTTTCACTGACTATGACCCCATTACCTTGAAACCGGCATCGGTGGCCTTCGCTTCCTTCCTGAATTTCCGGCCGGACGGAACTATTCCGGAAGCCGGCAAAGAGAGCGAAGGGCTAAACAACACGAACGGCGCGCCACAGGTTTTTCTGGCGGCGATTCCAGTTGCTTCCACCGGACCTTTTACACGCTTGACGAATATTCCCTCGGGCACCTTTATTATTGGCATTCGTCCGTTCTTCAGCAACAAGCGTGACCGTATGGCCTTCAGTCTTGCATCGAGGGAATTGGGTGGGGGCAACCCGGATGGCAGCACCGAGGTTTACTACCATCTGTCGCGGGCGGGGACCGACGCAACTGCAACGATCTCCCTTTTCACGGGGGCAAGTGAGCGCCCCATTGCTACTCCCAGTCCAACGCCTCCAGAGGTAGGGGGACTGGCGCCGGGCATGCTGGGCATCATTCGTTCTGCTACTGCGCTGGCCCCGTCCACGCAGAACGCGAATAGCGCGTCGGAATCGCTGCGGCGTCCGCCCCTGCCCATAGAGCTCAATGGAGTTTCCGTCTCAATTAATAGCGCAGCCGCTGGTCTTTACTTTGTCAGTGCGGGTCAAATCAACTTCGTTGTGCCGCCCGGGCTCGCGCCGAACACCGGTACTACTACCTATCCGCTGGTCATCAACAACAACGGCACCACGATTCGCTCGACGATTCAGCTATTGACGGCGCAACCGGACATCTTTACTGTGACGAACGACTTCGGCTCTAATCGCGCGTCTGTTCTCAACGTCACAAATCCATTAAGCACCGGAACACCGGAGCCATTCGACGTGACGACTACCTATGTTAATGGTAGCGGAGACACGGTGACTGAGCCGACGAAGCTGGCAATCTTCCTGACCGGGGTTCACGGCATCACCGATAAGACGCAAGTTACGGTTCGCATTGGCACGACCGATCTTACCGGCACTGCCATTGTCCGCATCACACCTACCGACACGCCCGGTACGGATGAAATAGATGTTGTATTGCCGGCAACGTTGGCCGGAGCTGGCGATGTGCCGGTGATCGTGACTATTACAACAGGAAGCCTCTCCAGTCGCCCAGCGGACACTGCTCCATTGATCAGGATTAATTAGTTCCCCTGAACAAACACCTCTGGTTTCAGAGCGGCCCAACTCAAAGCCCACACCACCATGGTGCGGGCTTTTTGTTTTTTTTCTGCTGAAGACGAACCTTGTTGGCATTTACGGTTCGTCGTCTTTTTTCTTGGCCCTCTCGTCGTTGTAGAGGATATTAACTACCAGCAGAACTCCGCCACCGGCCGCGATCATGAAAAAGATGATCGCAAATCCCGGGTAGCCTAGAATCTTAAAAGAAGTCTCCACCCGCATGAGCATTGCGGCGCCGACTATCAACGCCGCCAGTACCAACCCCATCGTGATGCGGTTGGCAATCTTCTGCAGACCCTCCATCAGACGAGTTTCATCAATCGCGTCCACCTTGATTCTGATCTCGTCAGCAGAAATCGCGTCGAGCACTTTGTTGAGTCGTGCAGGCAGCTTTTCGACGAAGCCTTTCGTTTCCATCACCGCGTTGAAAAGATTTGCCGGTGACAGACTTTTCATCACGCGCTTCTCCATCATGTCTGCCGCATTCCGCCGAATTGAGGCGTTTGGATCGAAGGCTGGATCCAGCGTGTGCACGACCTGGTCGAGGTTGAGCAGCATCTTTGCGATCATCGTAAACTCGTGCGGCAAGCGAAAGTTTACTTCGCCGGCGATGCGCTGAATTTCGAGCACAACGCGTCCGGCGTCGATCTCACTTGCGTCCACATGCTCGGTGACCAGGTCAGCCACCAGACGCCGGAACTTCTTTTCATCGAAGCCTGCTTTCTCTTCACCCATGCGGACCGTCTGCTCGGCGGCATCCTCACCATAGCCGTTGCTAATGGCGATCAGCAGCTTCAGGATTTCTTCCTCTCTGGCCGGCGAGATGTAGCCAACCATTCCCAGGTCAATCAGGGCGATGCGATGATCATCAGTTAGAAAGACGTTCCCCGGATGAGGATCTGCGTGAAAGAACCCGTCAAGTAAGATCTGTTTCAGGTAGGCGCGAAAGAGATCCTCGGCCAGTCGTATGCCGTCAACGTCCACCCACACCAGCGGGCTCAGGGAAGTGATCTTCTTGCCGCGAATGTACTCCATCGTAAGCACTCGCGACGTGGTGTAATCTTCGATTGGTAAAGGCACGACGATCGAATCAAAGTCCCTCAAATTGTTGTCAAAGATTTCCAGGTGGCGAGCTTCCTGGCGATAATCCAACTCCCGCATCAGACTCTTCCGAAACTCCCCCAGGAGGCGCTGAAATTCATAGCGCTTGCCGATCTCCGTATGGCCGTCAAGAAACTCTGCTATGTCTGAAAGGACCTCCAGGTCTTTCACAATCTGTTCACGAATGCCGGGGCGCTGAACTTTGACCACGACCTCCCGCCCATCACGCAGGGAGGCACGATGCACCTGGCCCAGGGATGCGGCCGCCATCGGCGCCGCGTCAAACTCCGAAAAAGCCTTGGAGATGCGCACACCCAATTCAGAGGTGACGATTTCTTCGACCTCGGCGAAAGAAAACGGCTCGACATCGTCCTGCAATCGGGCCAGCGCTTCCAGATATGGAAAGGGCAGGAGATCAGCGCGGGTGGAAAGCAACTGGGCCAGCTTTATGAAGGTAGGCCCCATCTTCTCAAAATCGGCCGCCAGCTCCTCGGCTTTTGGCGTAACCAGTTCCGCGGCCGGCCCATCTTCGTCTTCCCGAGTCAGCGCTGCCTCTAGTCCCGCCTGTTTGACCAGATCAGAACGACCGTACTTCATGAAAAGCCAGGCTATGTCCTTGTAGCGCTTCAAGTGCTCAGGCTTCAGCGAGATTCCCATTGTTACCTCATTGGCCAACTATTGTTTGTACGTTGGGGGTCGCTCTAAGATACACTGCCGGGACTGTCACTCAAAACAGCTTTGGCAGGATGAAGCATTGAACAGAGAGCGTCGTTTTTGACTCTTGCACCACCTGCGCTGGAGTCTCAAATTCCAGAGGAGACAAACCCATGATGAAGAGAGTTCTTGCCCTAATCAGCCTACTGGCGATTGCGGTAGTTGCTGCGGCGCAACAACCCGCGCCGCCGAAGACACAACTTAAAGTCGGTGAGGCCGCGCCTGAGTTCGCCTTAACTGACACAAACGGAAAGCCCGTGAAACTAAGCGATTTCAAAGGCAAGAAGAACGTGGTTCTTGCTTTTTATGTGCTGGCCTTCACTGGTGGTTGAACCCAGGAATTGAAGGCGTATCAGGCTGATATCGCCAAATTCGACTCAACCGAAACTCAAGTGCTGGGAATTAGCATGGATAGCTTTGCGGCGAATAAGCGCTTTGCCCAGGATATTGGCGTACTGTTCCCGCTGCTCAGCGACTGGAAGCGCAAAACCACTAAGGACTATGGTCTTTACAATGAAGCAACGGGATACGGTGCCCGTGCGACCTTCGTGGTGGACAAAGGTGGCATCATACGCCACATCGAGGAAGGTAGGACGGCAGTCGATCCAACCGGCGCGTACCAGGCGTGCAGTATTTTCCAAAAGAAAAAAGCCTGAAGTAGGACAGGCATTCCTGCCTGTCTAAAACTTGCGTCGGCCAGGGTCATGGCCTCTGGCCGAGCGCGCGGCTGATCGCGGCGCGGATTCCATCGGCGGTAAACTCGCGTAGCATAATGCCGTTGATATAGATCGTCGGCGTGCTGTCGATGCCATAGGTTTCGCCGTCATCGATGTCGTGCTGCACTTCAGCGGCATAGACGCCGTTGTCTAATTCCGTATCAAACCGCTTTCGATCAAGTCCCACCTCGCTGGCATACTTTTTCAACGAATCAACGTCGAGGGCATTCTGGTTCTTGAATAGAATGGCGATGTATTCGAAGAACTTGCCTTGCGCGTTTGCCGCGTCCGCTGCTTCCGCTGCCTTACGCGAATTGGCGTGAACTGCCAAAGGAAAATCGCGCACTACGAAGCGCACGCTTTTCGCGTAACTCTGCAAGACTTCCTCAAGCACGGGGTACATTGCCCCACAGGCAGAGCACTGAAAATCTGTGAATTCAACAATAGTGACCGGGGCGTTCACTTCGCCGCGCGCTGGGTCGTCATCCCTGCTGATGTTCAGCACCGGCGGTGCAGGCTCAACCAGCATGATGCGCAGGTTTGCTCCTGCCCGCAATCGTTCTGACAGTGCCTTTTCCACCTTCTCCTGCTCCTGATTCGCGAGGTAGTTCGAGATTTCGTCATGACTGCTCTTCAGGTCGCCATTAATTCGAGCTTTGTTTTCGTCGTAAAATTTCTTTATGTCAGCCTCAGCAGGGGTCTTAAGTTTGTCAGTGATCTCGGCGCGAATAATCTCGTTAGGCTGGATGTTCTTCCGGTTTGCTTCCGCGTTCAGCAGCCAGTCATTAATTCTTACATCCAACGCTCTCTTCTGGATCTCATAAACCTGCATGCGCAGTTTATAGAGGTAAGCCTTAAGGCGTTCGTTCAACGCTCCGGCGGTAATCGGGGTACCGGCAACTGAAGCCAGGACCGTACCCGGCGCCAGGTTGGGAGCATTGATGTCAGCACCCTTCGTTATGGAATTGGTCATGCGCAGACGATTAGTCAGGTTGGCATAGAGCTCTTCGGCCTGGCGATTCCGCAGATAGGCAATGATTTGGGGCCGCACGGTAGCCGCGTCGGAGGTAGGAAACGCGGCGCGATTTGCTTCAAAGACTGAACTGATTTCCTGGTCAGTTGGAGGCGAAATGCGGCCATCAATCTCAACCGCGCGAAACTCCTCGACAGTCTGCCGGTTTCTTTTTGCCTCTGCCGCGAATAAAAGAGAATTGATGCGTGCCTCGAGAGCGCGCCGCTGAGCCTCAGCAGTTTCCTTTTCCGGATCATCGTAGAAAGCATGAAGGTACGGGTCTGGATTCGCATTGATAGCGGCGCGGACGTCAGGTTCAATATCGGCTTTCGTTATCGACTCGCCGTTGACTATGGCCAGCACCTCAGAAGGGGGAGTGGGCGCAGGGGTTTCGGCCGGCGCCACTGTAACCGCGGGCTTTTTCGGCGCCGGCCTGGAGCGCGGTCTGCGACGGGGTGATTGTGCGGAAACCAGCAACGCGAAAGCCATGATGCATGCGAAAACACCAGCGGCCACGCTTAACCGCTTCATTGAAATATTCATGTACATATCTCTACGACGCCGGAGTGGACATTTATCAATATGTGAAATGATATTGGGTTCACCACTTCGAACGCAAATCAGCCCTTCCCGTTGCCTGGGTTTAAGCAAACGCCCGCGGTGAATTTTTGTTTAGGGGTTGGAAGCTGGACCAGACACAGCCCTTCGCTCAGAATTCTCCAGAGGGCAGGTCGACTGATAATTCGCTCTTACCCGCTCTATGTGTCCGCGACTCAGTGCGCGCGCATGATGCCGCGGCGGCGTTTTCTGATCGGTGTTCTCGCCGACAGTAGATGCTTGTGGCGACCCTGGAGGATAAATGCAAGTCCCTGATGAGTAACTTTCAAGAGCCTGGCGGCGCGCGTCACACTGCCATTGGCTGCCTCCAGGGCGTTCTTGATCAAGTCTGCTTCGAAACGCAAGACTTCTTCATCCAGCGAGCAGCCCTCAAAGGGCTTTAGGGAAATCGCATTCTCCCCGGAAGATGCAGATTGCCGGTTTACGGCAAATGCACGCCGAGCGCATTGGCCCAAACGCGAGAGAAGAACCCTGTTTTGGGAGCGGGCCAATAAGCCTTCAGCTCGCACATAGGCGTCACGGATTATTTCTGAAGATAAACTCTCGCCCAGCTCCTCTACCATGGAAAGGGCTGCTTGTCCCGCGCCTTCCGGATGACCGGCATTCTCTGCAACCTCGACTGCCCTTTGGAAAATAGGTGCCGCTTGCTGATGGCGGCCGGAACGGCTCAACGCGGCGGCCTGGGTGGTAAGAGCTTCGGCCAGGAGAGACTGTTCGCCTCCGGCCTCAAGCGTACGCACGGATGAGCGCGCCAGCTTTTCCGCTTCAGCGTTCCGACCTTCAGCCATGCATGCGCGAGCGCGTGTTTCGTCCACTTGAGCAATGTGAACTTTGTCGCGCAGGCTGACGAATAATTGCCTTGCCCGGTTCAGGTGCCTATGAGCATCCTTCACTTTCCCAATGTTAATCAAGAGGGAGCCGATGTTGTTCTCGACCGCCGCACAGAACCGCGTGTCACCCGCTTGTTCCCAGTGATAGCCGGCCGCCGTAAATTCGACCAGAGCCCTGTCAATGTAGTCTTCTCGATGCTCGGCTATGCCAAGATTCTTTAGCACGGTAGCAAATTCATTATGGAATTTGCCTCTCAGTGCGTGATTTGTACTGACTTCGAATAAGGGCGCAGCCTGGATATGAATGCGCAGAGCATCTTTATCTCGAGTGGATACCTTTTCGACTACGGCGCTGTTTATCAGCGCGCGTAGCTTTTGTTCGCTATGATTATCACCCAGATTTTTCAGAACACCCTGCAGCATGACCCGCGCTTCGTCGAAGGCTCCTTCACGCCAGTAGCAAGTGGCGAGGTCGATCCGCGCCTCGGCGGCCTTTTCCGTCTCAGCCAAACTTTCAAAGATTCGGGCACTCTCGCTGATGAGATCTTTCGCTTTTTCCTGAGCGCCTTCTATCTGGCTTGCGCTACCTAGCCAGCCTGATATATTGCCTGTCCGCAACAAGACTTCAGCCTTGGTTGTTTCTTTGAGGCCGTCGAGATTAGGACGGGCGCCGACACCTAGCCAAAGCTCTCCCAGCGCTTCGCGAGCACCCTCATAATCACTTGCCTCTTCGCGATTTTTCGCAAGTTGGCAACGCAGCAAGGTGTCCTGATCGCCTGTTACCGCCGTGTCTTTGGTTTTGTTTAGGGTGTCTGTCTGTAAATCCATGTTACCGTATCCTTTCTCGTCCGTAGCAATAGGACTTGCAACTGGTTGGCTTGACGACTATCATGCGTCCGTCTCGGTACTTTTAGGGTTGGTTCCCCCAGCTTTTCGATTAACAACCATCCACGCTAACCACTAAATTCTCGGAGGTTTTCAGATGAAACAGCTCAAACAATTCTGCGCGGCAGCTCTATTGACCCTGGCAATCGGCGTCACTGCTTTTGCCGGTGATATTAGCTCTCCAGCCTGTACGGCCCCTCCTCCGCCACCTGCGGACTCCAGCTCTCCAGATGCAACAAGTCCCGCGTCAGGAGACATAAGTACGACGAATACTACTTCGACCACTGATTCGATCACCGATTTGACGGTCATGCTCTTGCTCTCGATCTTGTAGGGCGATCGTGAAAGTTTCACACCATCTGGGCCATGTCACCGTTATTGGCGGCCTGGTGTAGTTGAGTGAGCTGGAATTCGCCGGACTAGCCATTGAGTGCCCGGCGAGGGGGCTCTCACTGCGCGCATCCTACGCTTCTGCTACCGTAAAATCAACAGCAGATTGGTTACCTGGCATTAGCTAGTAATCGGACATCGGGTCATCGCGATTTGCTCAGAGTGTCGCGAGTCGCTGCACGGTTTCGAGCGTATCTATTTCGGAAACGCCCTTGTCGGTCCGCAGGCGCAGAATTCGCGGAAAGCGCAACGCGTAGCCGCTCTTGTGCCGTTTCGATTCCTGGACGTGATCAAAAGCAATTTCCAGGACAATCCCGGGCTCCACTATTCGCACGCGCCCATGAGCAAACTCTCTGAGGGTGTGGGCGCGAAACCAGTCGCTCAGCTCAGACAGTTCCGCATCGGTTAACCCCGAATAAGCCTTTCCGATATTGAGCAACTCGCCGTTATCTTCCGAACGGCGCACCGCAAACGTGTAATCCGAAAGCAAATGGCGCCGCTTTCCATGGCCGACTTCGACGGCGGTAACTACCACATCGAGTGTCGCCAGCGCCCGCTTTAACTTTAGCCACTCTCGTCCACGCTTTCCCGGCTTGTAGCGGGAACGCGGGTCTTTGATCATCAGGCCTTCGTTGCCACGATCTCGTGCGGCTTTGAACTCGTCATCGAGCAGGGCCACATCGCCGAAGCGCCTCGTCCCGGATAATCTCAGAGTCCCGCGGCTTGTAATTAAGGACTCCAGCTTCTGCCGGCGCGTTTCAAGGGGTTCATCCAACAGAATGTGCCCGCCGGCATACAGAAGGTCATAAGCGACGAAAACAACCGGCGTGGTGGCGAGTAGTTCTTCAGTTACCTTCTTTCGCCCAAGACGTTTCTGCAACTCCGCGAATGGCAAAATCGCGTCCTCGCGAGCGGGAACGATTTCGCCGTCGATAATGGCATCAATAGGGAGTTGCTCAAGCGGCGGCTGCAACTCAGGGAAACGGTGAGTGATTTCGTCCAGAGTGCGCGAATAGAGTGCCACTCTTTCGCGGTTAACATGCGCCTGGGCCCGAATGCCATCAAACTTGTCTTCGACAAAAAACTCAGCTGGCATTGTGCGGGCAATATCGGACAGGTCCGCCGCAGCGGTGGCCAGCATAAACTTGAACGGATGAAAGAGCCGCATGGATATGTTTGCCAGGTCTGCGGCTCGAGTGCGAACTGCGGTCTCGCCGATATCGCCCAGCAACATATTTGCCTGGGCGACTTGCGCCAGCGGCTGGCTGAACGCTCGAGCCAGGGCATCCTCGACCAGGCCCTCGCGCAGTCCGATGCGCAAATCGCCGGTGAGTAACTTGACCAGATACTTTGCCTCCAGTGGAGTGGCTCGGCCCAGTGCTGTAACCAGGAGCCGCTGCTTATTGATTGTCCCGCGTGTCTCGCTCAGACGCGCCAGCAGCGATTCGGTTTCCACCAGAGTAATTGATGGCTGGAGATCCGCGCCCTTCGTTTCATTGAAAACCTCAGCGGCCACCTCTCCTGCATCGCCAAGCCGGACATAACGCGGACTGAGATTCTCCAGGCTGAATCCGGCGACCTCACTCAACGACCTTGCCACCAGACTGCCCCCTACATTCGTCGTGCGCGCATCGCTCAGCGCGAATTGATGGCCGGCAAAGTACCGCGCGGCGCGTGCCAGATCAGCGTCTTGCAGATGCTGCAAATATTCTCCCAGGAGGGCAGTCTTTGCCAGCTTTCCCGAGCTGGCTGCTAGCGCCTCGGCAGTTTCTGCAAATGTTTGCAGCAATGCCGGGGCGACAACTGCCCCAGTTTCCCGCTCCGGCGTCTTTGCTTGCGGCGCACGCCTTTTGCTGCTGCTAGTCATCGTGATTAGGTCCCACACCCTGATTCAAAGACTAAGGCTCAGGCGTCATCAGATTTGCCCCGGAATGTCCCGGCTGTCAAGAAACGCGACCGTCGCAACGATCCAGGCCACGCGTTTTCTTTGATGGCGTGTTGCCTTCTGCTTTCTTTGGCGACGCGCTACAATCTACGTCGCTTGACGAAACTGGCGTGCGACCGAAGGCGAAAAGCCGAATGTTTCTTTTTATTCTTGATTCTCTCGGTAACAGCGAGCTGCTTGTAATACTGGTGGCTGCCCTGATCTTTTTCGGACCACGCAAGTTGCCGCACCTGAGCCGCACCATCGGTAAAAGCCTGGCAGAGTTCCGGCGCGCCTCTGACGACTTCAAGCGTACCTGGGCGCAGGAAGTGGCGCTGGAAAGTGACGACGGAAACATAAGGCCGAAACCTACGGTTGCATCGGTGGACGCTTCGTTCCTGAGCGCTTCGGTGCAACGCAACGCCGTGCAGCAAGCAGCCGAAGAGGCTGTCCAAAGAGACTCGATACCCATCGAAGGGCCTATCCTTCCAACATCACCCGATTCGCCAACCGCGTCAGATCTTGATGAGACTGATAGTGTTCCGGCACAGCCTCTGCGCAAGAAAGACTGGCTGTAATGAAAAGCCACCCAGTGAAAACCAGCAGCTATGCTGCCACCTGCGGCTGACTTCCTGATTAGATGGCCCTCCTGAAAAGAAGAACAACGAATGACGCCGAACCTGAACTCGGCGGGCAGATGTCCTTTCTTGAGCATTTGGATGAATTGCGAAAGCGTCTGATCCGCAGCATTATTTTTGTGGTCCTGGCCTCTGCAGTCTGCTGGTTCTTTTCCGATCACATTTACAACTTCCTGGCAAAGCCAGTCCAAAGAGCGCTGGCTGAAGCGCAAAGCCGCACGATTCCAGTTGGCGGATTGACAGGCCAGGAGAGAATCTTATTCAACGACTCTTTGAAAGAGGGCGACGCTGGACGGTACGTTTTTGGCCAGGCTACGCGAATAGGTACCAGTACTGTCCCCCCGGGCGCCTCTGTCATGGTTCGCGTTGCTAAAGACAATCAGGGCAGGGTTGGTCTCTTCACGGATGAACCGCTGTACGCAGGTAACACCGTGATCCCGAAGGGTGTGCGCCTGCCCTTCGATTTCAACGCCCGTCCAACTGAATTGCCGGACGTCAACGACAAGCTGATCGTGACAACGGCCCTCGAGCCCTTTTCGCTTTACGTAAAAGTCTCGCTCTATGCCGCGATATGTCTGTCGATACCGTTTCTGCTCTGGCAAATCTGGGCCTTTGTTTCTCCAGGGTTATATCCGCACGAGCGCGGCTATGCGATTCCCTTCATCGTGCTGTCCTCTGTCTCGTTCGTCCTGGGTGCGGTCTTTGCCTACAAGGTTATCTTTCCTCCGGCGGCAAAGTATTTGCTGGGACTGGGCCAGGATTTTCGGCTGCTGCTGAAGGCTGACGACTATTTTGATTTTATTATTCTAATCATGCTGGGCATGGGTATTGTGTTTCAAATGCCTGCCGTGACCTACGTGTTGGCGCGCATCGGCTTGGTGTCAGCGCGTTACCTGGTGCGCATCTGGCGCACCTCAGTGATAGTGATTCTGGTCGCGGCCGCTATATTTTCACCCACCAACGACGTGCCGAACATGTTGCTGTTTGCCGCGCCCATGCTCGTGCTCTACGTCGTCTCGATCTTTGTCGCCTGGATTTTCGGGCGAGAAAGGACGGCGTCCTGAGAAAGACCACTGCGCTATCACTGCCGGAATCAATTACACCGGCTTCAACCGGTTTTAGCGTGCAGCTAGCGCCAAAGAATCTGGCCAGCCACCGCGTTTTGGGCAACTTTACTATGGTTTTTCGGCATCTTGACTCTGGTCCATGTGGACTCTAGAATCCATTTCTTGAACCGGCCAACGTTTCGTCCTGTTCCGCTAAAGTTTTAAAGGAGTCTTTCCCATAATGTCTTATTCAGGATTTTCAATTCGCGCCACTTTTGCTCTATTGGCGCTGACTTTCGCCGTGCCGGCAGGCTTTGCCCAAAACAAGCAGCAGCAAGGGCAGGACCCCACGGAGAAGCCTCGCAACGTCAAGCCTGAGCTAAAGCGGGCCTACAAGGATTGGCTGGAGCACGACGTCACCTACATTATTACCGACGAAGAGCGAAAGGCTTTTAAGAAACTGGAGACCGATGACGAGCGGGAGCGGTTCATCGAAGAGTTCTGGCGCCGGCGCGATCCTGACCCTGATACGGATGAGAACGAATATCGCGAACAGTATTACGAGCGAATTGCCTACGCGAACGAGCATTTCACTTCCGGAATCCCCGGATGGAAAACCGATCGCGGCCGCATCTGGATCATGTATGGCAAGCCTGACGAACTGGAAACCCATCCTTCCGGAGGCAGCTACGACCGGCCTTCTTATCAGGGTGGCGGTTCAACTTCGACCTATCCCTTCGAGATCTGGTTCTATCGCTATCTCGCCGGAGTTGGTTCAGGAATAGAGATCGAGTTTGTCGATCCCACCGGCAGCGGGGAGTATCGCATCGCTCGTTCTCCTGATGAAAAAGACGCATTGCTTAACATCCCGGGCGCCGGTCTGACGCTTTCCGAACAATTAGGCCTGTCGAACAAGGCTGACCGGATTGGCGGACTGGGTGACCCCAACAGTTTTCATCGCGAACAGGACAGTCCGTTTTCGCGCCTCCAATTATTGGCGGATTTGAATCGCGCGCCGCAAATTAAGTTCAACGATCTGGCTTCGGCAGTAAACACTCCAGTCGTCGAGGACAATCCGCTCAACTTTGATATCCGGGTTGATTTCTACCGTCAGTCTGACGAGCGAGTAATCACCGCCTTTACGATTCAAGCCGACAATAAAGAGCTTCATTTTAAAGACGTGGGTGGTTTACAACAGGCGCAACTCAATATCTTCGGCAAAATTACCGCGGTCTCGGGCCGGCGGGCCGGAGTCTTTGAAGATTCCGTAATAACAAGATCCACCACCGCCGAGTTGATCGACGCAAAAGAACGCAAGTCGGCTTACGGAAAGCTTTTTCCGCTGGCCCCCGGAACCTACAAAGTTGACGTGATTGTGCGCGACGTGGAAACGGGCGCCACCGGTGTGCGGCATCAAGGCTTCACCGTGCCGAAGTACGATCCGGCCAAGCTTTCAACCTCAACTCTGGTTCTGGCGGCAAAGTTGGAAAGTTTGAATGATCAGCCGGCCGTTGGCATGTTCACAATCGGACAGAACAAAGTGATCCCGAATGTTTCCGGGATCTATCACCAGGGCCAGCCGATCGGGGTCTACATGCAGATCTACAATGCCGGGATCGATCAGACCACGCTGCGACCTTCGGTGGATGTCGACTATGCGCTGTTGAAGGATGGCAAGGAAATCGGAAAGCAGCCTGAGAACTGGCAGGGCATGAGCGACGCCGGCCAGCGGCTGACGCTGGCGCGCTTGCTTGATACCAGAGCATTGCAGCCAGGCGAGTATGAGATTGCTATCCGCATACGCGATCGCGTGTCAGGCCAGGCGCTGGCGCCGTCGGCAAAGTTCACAGTAGTGAAATAGTTAATTCGCCCCTGTGATGTTTAGGACATTGAAGCCTGCCTTAACGTTTTGTCGCCTAATTGGAAGTTCTTAATATCTGAGGAGGACCATAACCATGGCGCGCGTTTCCCTCGGCCTAGGTCTTTTAGCAATCCTCTGTGCGGCCCCTCCCGGATTCACTCAAACCAAAAGTCCTGATCCACAGAACAAGCCGCGCAAAATCAAACCCGAGCCGGCGAAAGCCTTCAAGAAATGGACAGTCGATGTCGAGCCGATCATTACGGCTGAAGAACTGAAGGCATGGAACAAGTTGCAGACCGACGATGAGCGCGAACACTTCATCGGACAGTTCTGGCACCTTCGCGATCCTGACCCTGACACCGAAGAGAACGAGTACCGGGAAGGTTATTACGAACGGCTGGCGTACGTGAACGAGCACTTTGCTTCCGGCATTCCCGGTTACAAGACCGATCGCGGGCGTATTTATCTCAAATGGGGAAAGCCCGACGAAATCGAATCCCACCCCGCCGGGGGCACCTACAATCGGCAATCATATGAAGGCGGCGGATCGACCTCCACCTATCCGTTCGAGCGCTGGTGGTATCGCAGCCTTCCGGGACGCTCGGACGTTGAGATCGAGTTCGTCGATCCAAGCGGCAGCGGTCAATACCGGATAGCTCGGAACCCCTTTGAGAAAGAGGCTCTGTTGCAGATGCCCGGGGCCGGACCGACGCTCGATGGAGTCAGTCAGGCCGACCGGGCGGCTGCTGCCAATGGTGTCGGTAATCCGTTCTCGTCGCGCTCAAAGGATTCCGGGTTTGAATGGATGGAGACCTCAAGATTGCTGGACACAGCGCCTCCGGTCAATTTCGATCGAGGAATTGGCACGGTCACCGGGAGTCCGGTACTCGAAGAAAACCCTATTGGCTCCGCCCTTCAGATTAGTTATTTCAAACAATCAGACGATCGAGTCATCGTTGCTTTCACCGTCCAAACCGAGAACAAAGATTTGGTTTTCCGGGACGTTGGCGGCATTCAGACGGCGCGACTCAACATCTCCGGTCGAATCACTAGTGTCGCGGGCCGCCGAGTGGGTTTCTTCGAGGACTTGGTGACTACCACGGCGTCACCGGCGGAGTTGGTCGATGCGAAAGAGCGCAAGTCTGCGTATCAAAAAGCTCTGTCGCTTTCCCCCGGGCGATACCGCGTGGACCTGGTGGTGCGCGACGTGGAATCGGGCGCGGCTTCGCCGCTTCACGTTGGTTTTGAGGTGCCAAAGTTTGGCGCCGACCTGGCTTCTTCATCATTGGTCCTTGCGTCGCTGCTGGAGCAGGTTTCAGATGTGCCGACGTCGCGCCAGTTTGTAATCGGCGACAAAAAAGTAATTCCCAATCTTACCGGGACGTATCGTCTGGGCGCACAGGTGGGGTTCTACCTTCAAATCTACAACGCCCAGATAGATCAAACGACGCTTAGGCCGGTGGTTGATGTTGAGTACGTTTTGTTAAAGGACGGCAAAGAGGTCGGTAAGCAAGTAGAGGACTGGCACGATAACGGCGATGCAGGTCATCGGCTGACGCTGGCGCGCTTGCTTGATACCAGAGCATTGCAGCCAGGCGAGTATGAGATTGCTATCCGCATACGCGATCGCGTGTCAGGCCAGGCGCTGGCGCCGTCGGCAAAGTTCACAGTAGTGAAATAAGTAGGACAGGCATTTCCTGCCTGTCTCTCGAAAGCGGTCGGTCTAGCCGGCCCCTTTCTTCTTTCCGATTCGCTAGCGATACGACTCCCTCACCGTGCTCAGTTTGGTGTTTCCCTGCATCGAGTTTCCGCGACGATCCAGCACGTCCACCTCAAAGCCGGGATAGGACGGGCGAAACCTGGTTTCTTTCCAGGTTTCCACGGTGATGTGGCTGTCCGCCGCCCGATGATACGAATATTGCGGCAGGCCCGAGCGATCCCCACGCACGTCCGCACCGCGCAGGTGCAGGATGCGTATCCGGAACCCCTCTACACGCCGGATTTTTCTTTCGACGTTTGCGACCGTAGACATCTGTTTGACTTCGCCACAGTTTAGAGCACGCCGACGTTCCCGTAAACCGGGCCTGCACGCGAGCGATCGGGCTGCTAACCAGGCGCCCGCTAACTGCGAAGCAAAGCGCAGAATGTTAGAATGAAGGCCAGTGGAGAAAATAAATCTACTTGGGCAGTCGCAGGTCGAGCTCATCACGTTTTTGCAACAACTCGGAGAGCCGGCTTATCGGGGGCGACAGATTTTTGCGGCGCTGCACAAGCGGCGAGTGCGGTCGTTCGAAGACATTACCGAGCTGCCCAAGAAGCTGCGCGCGGAACTCAGCGAGCGCGCTACGGCTTCAACCCTGGTTCTTGAATCGCGTTACGTCTCGGAAGACGGCACACGGCGTTACCTGATGAAGACGCACGATAAACTTCCCGTGGAAACGGTTTTCATTCCGGAAGGGAGGCGTGACACGGTTTGCTTTTCATCGCAGTCCGGTTGCCCTTTGCAATGCAGCTTTTGTTTGACCGCGCAGCTTGGCTTACTGCGCAGTTTGACAGCAGGGGAAATCGTCGAGCAGATCATAATCGCGCTGAACGATGCATATGGCGTCGGAGCGGAAACGCCGCATGGAACGAATTTGGTAGGCATGGGCGCGGGTGAGCCTTTTCTCGCTTTTGAGCCGCTGATGAAAGCTTTGCGCATCATTGCAGATCCAGCAGGGCTACACATCGTGCCCGGTCGCGTCACGGTTTCAACGGCCGGGATCGTTCCGCGCATACGCGAACTGGCAATGATTCCCGATCGCCCGCACCTCGCGGTTTCGCTGGCCGCGCCAACCGATCAGTTGCGCGACGAGTTGATGCCCATAAACAAGAAGTGGGCTCTGGAGCAATTGCTGGCCGCCTGCAAAGAGTTTGAGAAGTCGCTAAAGCCAGGCGAACGATTCACGTTTGAATATGTAATGCTGAATGGCATTAATGATTCTGAGGGCCACGCACGCCAGTTGGCGAATTTGCTGAATCGCCACGAGTTGAGGGCGAAAGTGAACCTGATTCCGCACAATCCCGCGGCGCCGCTGCCTTATCTGCCGTCGCCCATGGAGCGAATCGAAAAGTTTCAGGCGATACTTGAATCGAAAGGGATTGGCGCGTTTGTGCGCCAGCCACGCGGGCGCGACATCTACGCCGCCTGTGGCCAGCTTGCCGCGCGCGGCCCGGCAAATCCGGCGGCTGCGCCGGCCTAAACCAACGCCGCAGACGGTAATGGCATCTCTTTCCACGCATGGCAGTAAACATTCTGGTTATGTCCGACGAACTTCAGTTTGTCGGACAAGCAGCAACGACATTTGGCTCGGCAGTTTTATTGACCGACATCATCGAAGACCAAGACGTATCATGATTAGATCACAGAAACTTTTTCGCACAGCCATCCTGGTTTTGGCCGTAGCATTTCTGCCGTCAACATTTGCCGGCGGGCACGTTCTGCGCACCAATCCGCCTGACCCAAACATTCGGGTCAGCGGTTTCTTCTCCGCAGATAAAGCCCAGCGAGGGCGCACCACCCAGGCCGCTGTCGTGATGGAGATACCCGGCGGCTACCACGTCAACTCGAATCGGCCGATGAGCAAGTACGCCATTCCGACCGTGCTCAAGATTGACGGTCCCAGCGGGATAAGAATTGGCCCTATTGCCTATCCCCGCGCCAGGGTGCGCCGTCTGAAAGCTTCCAACAACGAGCCGTTGGCGGTGTTCGAAGGACGCGCGGTGATGCGCTTCAATGTTATGGTGCCGGCAACTTTTCAGCAGGGGATGACGGAGCTGCGCGTTCGCCTGCGCTATCAAAGCTGCAACGATGAAGTCTGTTTTCCGCCACAGACGCGCGAGATCTCAATGCCAATCGGCGTGGTCGGCACCGGCGATTCAGTAAAGCGAATTAATGGGCAGATCTTTCGGAGGTAAGCATGAAACATCTAACTATTAGCACGATCGCCATTCTAGTCTGCGTTACTGGCTGGTCCATCGCCGCCGGCTCTGTCTTTCAACGGGACCAGCACCAGTCGGAGGAAAAGGTTTATAAGCCAAATGAAGTGACGGTGAAAGCGAAAATAAGACGGAAGTCTGAGCCTCGATACACGGAGGAGGCTCGCCAACACCATATTTCCGGCACAGTGGTTTTGGAGATGGTGTTGCGCGCTTCAGGCGAAGTAACTGACATTACGGTGATCGAGGGATTGCCATACGGCCTTAACGAGAGCTGCATCAATACCGCGAAGGCAATGAAGTTTGATCCGGCCCTCAAAGACGATCAAAAGGTGTCGCAGTACTTAAGAGTCGTGTACGAATTCCATCTCTACTAAAGAACCTTCAGGCAACTTCAGCTCGGCCAATCGCAGACATTAAGCGGCCGACGCGCCCATACAAACTCTTTTCGCGACGATAGGAAAAGAAGAGGTCCGTGCGACACATCGTGCACAGCGGCGCCAGGTGAATTCGCTCAGAAACCGCCCCCGCCTCGATAAGAAGTTCGCGATTTGCCTCTTGTAAATCGATTAGCGCATGTCCCTCTCGAGTGGGTGTTAGCAAGTGTTTCAGTTGAGGAAAGCTCCGGCTGAATGCCTCAATCACTTCAACGCCAACTTCATAACAGCAACCGTTAGCCGCCGGGCCGATTGCCACGCGCAAGTCCTCAGGGCGCGTTCCATACTCTTCGTTCATGCGCGCGAGCGTCAGTGAAACAATCCCGGCTACTGTGCCTCGCCAGCCGGCATGAATCGCCCCTACTGAGCCGGTGCGCGCGTCGCCAAGTAGCAAAGGAACGCAGTCAGCGGTCTTTACGCCCAGGAGGATCCCGGCGGCGCGGGTTGTCAGGGCATCACAATTTTCGGTATCGTTGCGCGCGTCTTCCGAGTTCTGAACGACACGGATCGCGGTGCCGTGCACCTGCCAACAGGATGTTAGCGTCCACCGGCCGTCGAGGAGTTTCAGGAAGCGACGACGGTTCTCGTGAATGTTTTCAGCAGTGTCCTCGTTGAAACCGGCCAGGTTCAGAGCGGCGCGAGGCATTGGGCTCGTGCCGCCACCTCGAGTGGAGAAGGCATTGGCGAAACCGGCTTGTTCCAGGGGGGCGCAAATGAGGGCGCGCACACCATCGCGGTCGCGCCAGTAGAATCCGGCGCGTTCTAATTCTGTTTCGTCTGTGATTGTTTCCATTGGCATAGACATTATCGAAGTCCGGCGCGTGCGCGAGGTCTTGTTGCGCACGCCGCGCTTTGCGGAGCGCGTGTTCACCCCGGCCGAGCGTACTTACTGTGACGGGCGCGGCGCAGTTGCCGCCGAACATTA
Organism: Pyrinomonadaceae bacterium; assembly: GCA_036506395.1. Taxonomy (GTDB): domain Bacteria; phylum Acidobacteriota; class Blastocatellia; order Pyrinomonadales; family Pyrinomonadaceae; genus DASXRU01. The sequence continues at coordinate 42,806 of DASXRU010000029.1, forward strand.
TGCCGCGCGTTTCGCCGCAAAAGAAGCAGCGCTGAAAGCGCTGCAAACCGGATGGAGCGGGGGCATCGCCTGGCAGGACGTGGAAATCTCCGCGAAGGAGTCAGGCGCGCCGCTGCTGATTTTTCACGGCCGCGTGCGCGAGCTGTACGAAAAATCAGGCGCGACCGCGGCTCATCTTTCCATGTCGCATACAAGCGAGCATGCCATTGCCGAGGTTGTGCTGGAACGAGCTTAGTGGCACAGACGCCACCCAAAGCGATGATCAAAGCCCTTTCACGACTGAACACGCTTTCCCGGGCGCAAGCCGAAGCCGAGCTAATGAAGTGTTGCGGCTCTGAAAAGTGGGCGCGGCAGATGGTTGAACGGCGACCCTTCGAAGACGTAGAGGATCTACTGGCAAACGCCGACAGCCTCTGGTGGGCGCTCGATGGCTCGGCCTGGTTGGAAGCGTTCGGCCATCATCCGAAGATCGGCGAAAAGAAAGCTGCGGCAGCACAGGCTGCGGAGGCCAGGGCGTGGTCGGCGGAGGAACAATCTAAGGCAAGCGCAGCCGCGCCGGAAACCTCCCGCGCCCTGGCCGATGCTAACCGTGACTATGAGCGGCGATTCGGTTACATTTTCATAGTTTGTGCCACCGGAAAAAGCTCTGAAGACATACTCTCGATTCTGCAGGAGCGAATGGAGAATCCTCCGGAGCAGGAGTTGCGCGTTGCCGCCAGCGAGCAGGCGAAGATTACTCAACTACGATTAAGGAAGCTTCTGGATCAATGAGCAGCATCTCCACGCACATTCTTGATATCGCGCGCGGGCGGCCCGCGAACTCCGTCGCCGTCTCGCTTGAAGTGCAAAATGCGGATGAGAGCTGGACGGAGCTCAGCCACGCCTGGACCGATGAAGACGGGCGCGTCAAACCTTTCTTTCTTCTGGAGCAGCCCATCGAAGCGGGCACTTACCGGCTCGTCTTCGACACTGAATCGTACTTTTCCGAACTCAAGATCGAGTCGTTCTATCCGCAGGTCAGCGTTGTCTTCCAAATCGAAGATCCAACGCAGCACTATCATGTGCCGCTGTTGCTGAGTCCCTTTGGATATTCGACCTATCGTGGCAGCTAGTGCATTTGGAGTGCGGTGGCAAAGCGCAGCGCGACACCGCTTTCGATTTTCCAACACAGTTGAGGGTGACCGTAAAACCCAAAGCGCCGTCGCCGCTTCGCTCTGCCGGCGCACTCCAAATGGAGCTAAATGATCATCGATCCAACAATCAGTGAATGGCTAAACCTGATCCTGCGCTGGATTCACGTTTTCGCGGGCATCATGTGGGTAGGCACGACCTACTACTTTACCTGGCTGGATGCGCGCTTAACCGAAGAGGAAAAAGCGGCCCAAGCGACGGGAACGCCGGCACAGATCTGGATGGTCCACAGCGGCGGCTTTTACATGGTGGAAAAGCGCAAGGTGCCGGATGAGTTGTCGCGCAAACTGCATTGGTTCCGTTGGGAAGCAGGTACGACCTGGTTAAGCGGAATTGGCTTGCTGATTCTGCTTTTTTATCTGGGCGGTGGTGCTCTGGTGGACCAGGACGTCAGCAACATCAGTGTGGGGGCTGCGGTTGCGCTGGGAATAGGTCTCCTGATTGTTGCCTGGCTGGTCTATGACCTGATGATGATCTCGCCGCTGGGAAGAAACGAGAAGCTATTCGCTATTATTTCCTATGTGCTGATTGTTGGCATTACTTACGGCCTTACCCGCGTACTGAGCGGACGCGCGGCCTACATTCATGTGGGGGCGATGTTTGGCACCATCATGGCCGCAAACGTCTGGATGCGCATCCTGCCGGCTCAGAAGAAGATGATTGCGGCGATTAAGGAAGGGCGCAAACCCGACGACGCGCTTTCGGCTCAAGCCAAGCTTCGTTCGAAGCAGAACACGTTCATCGTAGTGCCGACGGTCTTCATTATGATCAGCAACCACTTTCCCGGCGTCACCTACGGCGAACGATACAACTGGGCCATCCTGTCGGTCCTGGTTCTTCTTGGTTGGGGCGCAGCAAAATTTGTCCGGAGAGCGTAGTCAGAACCGCCTGCGGTAGCGGGCGGGCCTGGTCGTCCGACATGGCGTGCATGAAAGGTGGCCCGCCCGCTACCGCAGGCGGTTCTGACTACTTGGCCAGTGGGAACACTGGCTCAATATCCACCGGCACGCTGCCCAACCGGTCCAGTGCATTCTTCATCGCTGGCCTGATCACGCCATACTTGTCCAGCATCGCCTTCGCTTTGTCATAAGAACCTTCCGCTTCGATCGTCAGTAAATCGTGAGTTAACTTCCGCACAGCTTCCTTGACTCGAGCGTGATCGACACTGAATGTTCCGTTGCGCCCGTTCACTTTGATCGCCCCTTCATCGGTCAGGTAATTGAATTGGAGTGCCATACCTTTGCCGTGCGCTTCGCTGGTGCCAAATCGCACCGAGCGGAACGCGCTGGCAAGATACGTGGTGTAGAGCGTACGTTCCATGCGCTTATCGACCGCGCCTTTGTCAATCAGGTATTGCAGCGCCCAGAGTGCCGTGATGTCGGCCTTCGCTTCTTCAATAGCCGAATGCAGCTCTTTGAGTTGCTTCCGTACGGTGGTTTCCTGACCGGCAATCGTAATGTTGTGCGGACCGAGTCCATGCATCAATTCATGCGTCAAGATGTGCGTAAAGAATGACTCGAAATCCAGAGCCGATTGTTGCGCAGGATCGAGCACGACTCGGGAGATGGGAACCAGAGTCTTATCGAACTTGGCGTGCTGCACGTTCTTCAACATCACCTTCTTTGTGCCTTTGTCTTTTACCACTCGCTCGTCATTCGGCAGATTGAAAGCTGCAGTTTGCACCCCGCTATTGCCTTCGCCGGAGCTGAAGACTTCATTCACGACTCTGATGGGCGAATCCGCGCCGAGTTTTGGATTGCGGTAGCGCGCCTCAATGGGCAGATTGTTTTCCAGCTCCTGCAAATAATGGGTGAACTTCACCAGCTTTGCGCTTTCGGCTTCGTCACGCAGCGTCACGTACGCCTCGAATGCCGCTTTGTAGCCAAACAACTCGTCTTCATATGTCTCGTATGGACCAATGGTGACTTCGATGGGCGCATCGAGATCCATCCAGGCCACATCGCTGGCGTAGTAATCGTCGGAGGCAAAAGCGTCAGCACGTTTGGTCAGGAAGTCCTGAAGCGTCTTGTTGGTCGTCAACGCCGCAGCTTCGCGCAGAAGTTTTGCCGCGGGCTCGAGAAACTCGCGATACTCCTGGCTGTAGGGAACCGTTATCAGCTTGCCGCCCGCGTCACGGCGAATTACGTAGAAGTATCCGGTGGCCTTTTCCTTCTCTTCCGGCGACAGGCTTTGTAACCACGAATTGAACTCGTCTTTCGTCATGTCGGCGGGGTAGTAATTCGCCTGCGGCGGTTTCTCGCGCGGCACCCCCTCGACGAACGGCTCGTTGTTGTCGAGGCGTGACCATGGACCGGAGTTGATGCGGAAGTAGTGGGCCCAAACGGGATCTTTGCGGCGCTCGAGATCCGCCAGTAACGTTTCGTTGCCGCTCCATACCTGTCGCCGGAACAACGGATCCATGTATTTCGCGGCGGCAATTATCTTTTGCAGGGCCTTACGATCGTTTGCGGAAAGGCTGGAGGTGTCGGCCGTCAGCACGGTGGGCGCAAAGCGCCGAATCTTCGGGTAGAGAGCAACGACTGCAGCAGGCGGCATCTGGTTAGCCTCAGCGGGCACTTTGCGTGGTTTCCTCCTCTGCGCCAACGGAGCCGCCGCAAAGAATACTGAAACGAGCAGCACTGAAACAATTTGCTTCCATGAGTTCATCGCTAATCATCCTCTTTTAGAGATTCTGTCGATTCTTCAAGATTTTCACGAACGATCCTGAACGCAATTCTTCTATAGTCAGACTCGAAAGCCGGAGCGCTTCATCTTCAGTAATCGCGCCACAATTGATCGCCCGCAGGAAATAATTTAGCAGGCCCTGGCCCGTAGCTGCATCGTCGAAAACATCGCCGACTAAAGTGGCCTTCGCTGCCTTTTCCACAAAATTGCTGAGGCGCTCAGAGGCCGCGGCCAGGCTGTCAAGAAAAAATGCATATACGGCGGCGTAGCGGGTGGTGAATTGCGCCGGGTGCAGATCCCAACCCTGGTAGTATGCGTTTGTCAGTGAATGCTGAATATGATCGTAGTGCAGCTTCCACGCGCGATGTACAGTTTCGCGGTTCTCTTCGAGCTGCTGCCGGCTTAGCGGTGGCCCGTCCTTTTCCGCGCGGTGTGGCGCCACCGGCATGATGTTGGTTGCGCCGTCGGAAAGCCATATGCCTGTTCCGGCAAACGAAACCTGCATCATATGGCGCGCAAAATCGCACGCCTGATGAGTCATGTGCTGGTGCGCCGCCGTTATGTTGCAGCTGGCGGTGTAGTCGTAAGTGCCAAAATGAGCCGCGATGCAGCGCCCGCGCGTCGCCTGTAAAAGCAGCGGCAGATTTATGCGACCTTCGTCGTTGATGATCGACTGCGTGGTCTCAATCATCATTTCCATTTGCAGGGAACCCGCAGCCAGGCCGGTTCGCGATTCGAGGAGCTCGAATAGATCGGTAAGCGCGGAGCATTGCTCCGGGATCGTAATCTTCGGCAGGGTGACTACGAAGTTGTGCGGCAGGGCGCCGCCGCTTTTCTCCAGAAGCCTCGAAAGAAAGATATCCAGAGTGCGCATGCTGCGGCGGCGCAATTCTTCCGTGAATGGTTTGATACGTATGCCGATGAAAGGGGGAAGGGTGCCGGCGGCCATGCCCTTTGCTACTTCGCCGGCGGCAGATTCAGCGTGGCCATCCTCTTCCGCATCGGGGCGATTGCCATAGCCGTCTTCAAAATCAATGCGGAAGTCCTCAACCGGCTCGCGGCGCAGTTTTTCCAGCACGCGGCAGTAGATCGTTTGTGCCAGCCACGCTGGCTTGTTCTGTTGGCGCAGCTCGTCCGCGTTTCCTTCAAACTGTGATTCCAGCCTGGGGATCTGATCCGCTGAGCGCGGCAATTCGGCAGCCCCAGGTAATCCGATCGCCTGGGCGAGGGTGGTGAAGTCGGGCGCGTATTCCATGAGCGTGCGTAGCGCTACCGTACCAAGCCGCTCTGCGGAATCGGACTT
>DASXRU010000030.1:0-3611 GCA_036506395.1 Pyrinomonadaceae bacterium
GATCGCCGACACGACCGACGCCGATTTTTTTGCCGCCGAGCTGCTTCATGTCCGTGGCGGTCTTCGAGCCGATCATCGCGAAGGAGCCCTTGTTCATGAAACCGCCGAGCACCACCAATGATGGATCCTTCGCCGCGGCCAACAGAGCTGGATCGCTTCCCGAAGAAGTCATCGCGGCGTGGCCGCTGATGATCGCCGCGATCGGACCCGGATGAACCGCATAAACCAACTCGACATCGAGCCCGTATTTGGCGTACAGGCGCGCGTCTTTAGCGATCCACAGCGGCCAGGAGGCGCCGCTTCTTGCTCCGATCATTGCTACGGCTTTCTGCAAAGGCTGGGCAAACAGCGGAGGCGCACCGAGAATAAACAGCGCCAGAAAGACCGCCATGACGGCTGCACCTTGAAGGCCGGGTTTTGCTGCTTGTTTCACATCTTCAACGAACTCTTTCTGGGCAGGGCTGGTATTATTTAGCAGAACGTTTTGAACGGTTCCTGGACTGCCATCAGCCATCATTGGGGCCCATTCCTTCCATGACCTGTCGCCAGTCCGTACCCACGGGCAAAACGCCTTTGATGGAACGCAATTTAGAGAAATCGTTGTGCTGGGGATCTCGAATGATGTGCGGCGGCTCTTTTCCTTCGGCGACGTCGCTCACCGCTCTGAGTAGCATTTTGCGCAAGGCAATGATGGTTTTGTCGCTATACCCTAAGTGCTCTTTGCTGCGGTCCCAGATCGCGCCCATGCTCTCGGTGGCGCACCCATCCTGTTCCGCTGGATTGAACGCTTCGATGCCGGTGTAGCTGGCCGTTTTTTGGAGCTCGCGGTTTTGTAGGTAATTGTTGCCCAGGTTACGAATTCTTCTGTAATCGGCGCCGATCCAACTGCGCAAGCTTTTTCGCTCTTCATCGGTGAACGGCCTTTTGCGCATGTTCAAAATGTAAAGCCACGTTGTTTGATCGTCGATCGGCACCCAAAAGCGAAACCCGCGAATATCATCCTCTTCGAATTTTGCAGTCGGTGGGCCCGGCACGATGCTGAACGACGGCATCATGTAGGGGCTCGTGCGGACGTAAATCTGCCCTGTGCCCACTGTTCTGATTGAGATCGCCCGCATACCGTAACTGGTCTCCTCAGCGTCCAGGGTCGGCGCCCCGTCGCGCTTCAACCGTTCGGCGTTTTTGATATTGTTGTTGTGCAGAAACGATGTATGCGAGGAATCGAAGTCCCCCTCGATCCCCTGCAGATAATTACACTCGAGATAAGACTTGACCGGGCATACTTGTTCTTCCGCCAGGATGAACCATTCGTAACCGGGAATGAGCGGCTGTTTCTCGGCCGGGCCCATGTAGGTGAAAATCATGCTCGCAACTTCTTTACACGGGTACGCCACGTGGCGAAGTTTCTTTTTGAAGTCGCTAGCCGCCGGCTCAGCCGGAGTGTCCAACACATTGCCGTCTACGTCATACTTCCAGCCGTGATACACACAGCGCAGGCCGCACTCTTCGTTGCGACCGAAGAATAACGACGTGCCGCGGTGAGCGCAGTGCTCGCCCAACAAACCGACCCTCCCCTGCGAATCTCGAAAGGCGACCAGGTCTTCGCCCAGTAGGCGCACCCGAACGGGCGGGCAGTCAGGCGCCGGGATTTCTTCCGACAACAGCGCAGGAATCCAGTAGCGGCGCATCAGCTCGCCCATCGGGGTGCTGGCCCCGACCCGAGTCAAAATTTCATTTTCGTCACGTGAAAGCATTTCCGTGGTCCCCTTCTTCCCTCAAACTACATCCCTATTTGACTCGCAGTTGCGGTCTATTTGCTCACGCTTCTATCTCCAGCCAATACGCTAAGCAAGTGGTAATCTTGTCCCGCAACGATTAGGATTGGCGTTGGGGAATTAGTGCTTGCACTGCCGGGAGGAAAACCAATGTGGTATATAGTACTTTCGCGATCATTACCGGAGAAAGACCAAGACAAGGAACGCAACTACGAAGCACACCGGCAGTGGCTCGACGATCAGCACCGCGCCGGGCGCTTGCTCTTTTCCGGCCCGACTACCGACGGCAAGTACGGCGTCTATATTGTGCTGGCGTCAAGCCTCGACGAAGCAAAATCGATCGCGGCCCAAGATCCGCATCACGTAAATAGCATTCGTACCATGGAGGTTTTAGAATGGCGCGCGCACCGCGCGTTTCGCTTGGACGGTCCTACTATCGCCGAGGTGGAAATGCTGGCCAAAGGCAGGTAATTCCCGCACAATCCCGTCAGTCGCCGAAGAATTTTTTCGCTGGTCCAACCCGGATTTCACAGCCTTTCCACTCCATTTCTGTCCGAGTCGCGGCAAAATCAGCCAGTTAATGGGCTAACGGTGCTTGGCATAGGCATTGCTGCTCCATGGTCTCATCACTTAGAGCAATAAAAGAAATCCCTCAAGGAGGCAGTAAGATGACCAAGAGTATTTCACTACAGTTAGTCGCGCTCGCTCTCGCGGGAGCGGTTTTCACCGGCTGCTCCGGCGGCTCATTGACCACGCGCGAAAAAGGCGCCGGGATTGGCGCAGTCGGTGGTGCGGCAGCCGGCGGCATCATCGGCGCAACCGTCGGCCATCCTGGAGCTGGAGCTGCCATCGGTGGCGCCCTGGGATTAGGGACCGGCGCGTTGGTGGGCGACTATATGCAGGGCCAGGAACAGCAGCAGAATCAGGCCAATCAGCAACAGATCCAGCAGAACCAGCGCACCATCGATCGCAACAATCAACAAATCCAACGTTCACGCCAGACGGAATACTGACGCACTCTCAATTGAATTTTGCCGAGACTGGCTGCCAGCAGACTACGAACTGACTTTGCCGACCACGACTGCTACCATCAGCGGCTAACCCTGAGCGCGAACGGTCTTGCGCCGTAAAAGAATAAAAAAGGGGATTCAGGTTTGTTCCTGAATCCCCTTTTGTCTAAGAAAGTTGGTGGCTTAATACTGGCTGCTGATCCCACTAATCACTGGTAGCTTCGCATTGTTTCCTCGCTGCGCGACTTGATACTGCTGCAACGCCGCTTTCGTTTTGGGCCCCATCACCCCGTCGAATGGCCCCGGATCAAAGCCGGCATCTCGTAACCGCAGTTGAAGAATGCGAATATCTTCCTGAGACCGTGCGGAAAAAGCGTCGCGGCGTCCGGGCGCGCTTAACGATTGGAGTCTGGCTGAATTGGTCTCGAGCGTCTGCGAAGCGACAACTTGCTTCTTCGACGCAGTGAGCGGGTAATCAAACACGCCCGCGAGATCATTCACCGTTGGACAATCGGCTTTTAACCGAGCCATCACGGATCTCGTTTTGTTACAGAAGACGCCATCCACAGGCCCGGGGTTGAAACCGGCGTCGCGAAGTTGAGTCTGAATCGTTTCAGTCTCCTGCCGGCTTGGGACTCTATTCACCGCCTGACTCACCGCCAAATTTCGCGCGGTTGCTTCGGATGCATTTTCCATCAGCGGTTTGACCTTGGAGCATGCGCTTTGAAGGCGCGCGAATGCCGCTTTGGTTTTTGCGCCGGCGACGCCGTCAACCGGACCAGGGTCGAAACCGACTTCCCGCAGACGCAATTGGATCGTGCGGATC
>DASXRU010000031.1:0-41049 GCA_036506395.1 Pyrinomonadaceae bacterium
TATTGGGCAGTGGGAAATCGGCAATGTCATCATGCTTCGCATCGACATCATTTCGATCTTTCCGGAATACTTTCGCGAAGCGTTTGATTACGGAATTGTTCGCCGGGCGCAGGCAGCTTCGCTGGTCGAAATAAGGGCTCATGACCTGCGCGGCTGGACCACCGACAAACACCGGCAAGTAGACGACCGGCCGTTTGGGGGTGGCGATGGCATGGTGCTGAAGCCCGAACCGATCTTTACAGCAGTTGAAGATTTGACTGGAGCCAAAGGGCCTGCCGGTTATTCAGAAGCGACACGGGTTGCGCTTTTGTCGCCGCAGGGCCGAGTGTTGACCCAGGCGCTGGCCCAGGAACTGGCCGGAACTTCGCACCTTGTTCTGATCTGCGGACGCTACGAGGGCGTCGATGAGCGCGTGGTTGAGGCGCTGGCCACTGACGAAATCTCGATTGGCGATTACGTTCTGTCCGGAGGTGAACCGGCGGCTCTGGTTCTGGTTGATGCTGTAATTCGGCTCTTGCCAGGCGCGTTGGGAAGCGAGACCTCAGCGACCAACGAATCATTTTCTGAGGGCGTGCTTGATCATGCCCAGTACACGCGCCCTCCGGATTTTCGCGGCCTGCGCGTGCCGGAAGTTTTATTGACAGGACATCACGCCGAAATTGCGCGATGGCGCCGCGAGTCGGCGCTGCGAAAGACTGAACGCAACCGGCCGGATTTGTTGAAAAACGATCTTTGATCTTCGATCTTTGACCTTTGACGGCGCGATGAGCTTCCAGGATCAAAGACCAAAGATCCAAGATCGCAAATGACGGAGTTACCAACATGAATCGACTAGATAGCATTGAAGCGACGCAGCTGCGCAAAAACATTCCTGACTTCAAGCCCGGCGATACGGTTCGGGTTCACGTTCGTATTAAGGAATCGGAAACGAAGGAACGCCTGCAGGCATTCGAAGGCGTGGTGATTGCGCGCAAGCATGGCGGCGCCCGCGAGACGATTACGGTGCGGAAAACGAGTTTCGGCATCGGCGTCGAACGGATCTTTCCCCTGCACGCGTCGATCATCGATCATATAGATCTGGTAAAGAAGGGCCGGGTTCGTCGTGCCAAGCTCTATTACCTTCGCGGCCTGCGGGGAAAAGCCGCGCGCATCCGTGAACGCGACACCCGCCAGGTAGAAGCTGAAAAGACCAAAGAAGCTTCGGCCAACGGCCAGGAATAAAAACAATCAGGAAGACTTTGCGCCTCTGCTTTTTGGTTCCTGGCGCCTAACGCAAACCATTGCTCGCCAGGTCGCTAAAAATCGAAATGCAGGGCGCCAGGAATCAGCACTCGTTTTCCGGCCGGCTGGTTGACAGCCATTGAAGTAAACTCCCTCTCGTTTTAAGCTCCCGGCGAATTCTTACCGCAATGGGAGCATAGACAATCTTGCATATCGCAATAGATGCGCATTCCGTTGGGGCTCAGCTTGGAGGCAACGAGAGTTACATCACGAATCTGATCGAGTCGCTCGCGGACATCGATTCGGTAAACCGTTACACGCTCTACGTGACAAAACCGGAGGCTGCGAAACGATTTGCCAATCGCTGGCCCAATTTCACTTTACGCACGACGCTTCCTCATACGCCGCTGGTGCGCGTGCCACTGACCCTTTCAGCCGAGTTGCGCCGTCACCCGGTTGACCTGTTGCACGTTCAGTTCACCGCTCCGCCGTTTTGTCCCTGCCCGGTGGTCGCCAGTATTCACGATCTCTCGTTCGAGCATCTGCCGAAAACCTTCAAACGTCGCAGCCGCATGCAGCTTCGCCTGACGGTAAGGCAGACAGCACGTAACGCAGCCCGCATTCTTGCGCTTTCGGAATATTCGCGCGGCGACATCATTGAAACTTACGGGATTGAACCCGAACGTGTGTCGGTCATCCCGCCGGCGGCGCCGGGACATTTTGCCCCCGTCACGGACGTCCTGGAACTGGCGCGAGTTCGCAGGAATTACGGGATCGAAGACGAGTACATTCTTTCCGTGGGATCGATCCAGCCGCGAAAGAATCTAGCCCGATTGATTGCGGCTTACGCGAGCTTGCGCAGACTTCGACCTCAGGCTAAGCTTCCGCAACTCGTGCTGGTCGGAAAAAAGGCCTGGCTCTTCGATGAAACCCTGAGGGCCGCAACAGAACATGGCCTGACGAGTGACATAATCTTTACCGGTTACGTGCCGGAAGCAGACTTACCGCCCCTTTATAGCGGCGCCTGTTGTTTTATCTATCCGTCGTACTTTGAAGGTTTTGGTTTGCCGGTGCTTGAGGCAATGCAGTGTGGTACACCCGTGATTGCCGGAAACCGCACAAGCTTGCCCGAGGTTGTCGGCGATGCCGGCTTACTGGTCGATCCGTTTGATGAGCAAGCGCTCGCCCTGGCGATGGCCCGCGTTATCGAGAATTCAGACCTGGCGGCGGAGTTATGCGTCAAAGGTCTGAAGCGAGCTCGAGAATTTAGCTGGCGGAAAACAGCGCGAATGACGCTCGAAGTTTACAAGCAGGCCGTAGAGAGGAACTTGAATTAGAACGCTGGATGCGAAAAGCTGTTCTGGTTCATCGTTCACAGTTCCGGATTAATAAAGCCATTCTGATGCGTATAGCGATTCTCGGAACACGCGGCATTCCCGCCGGCTACGGCGGGTTTGAAACCTTTGCCGAACACCTCTCGACGCGTCTGGTGGCGCGGGGCCATGACGTCACCGTCTATTGTCGCTCGCACTATGTTTCCCCGCGCCAGCTCGAATATCACGGCGTGCGATTGCAGGTGCTGCCCACCATCCGGCATAAATACTTCGACACCGTCGTCCACTCATTTCTCTCGGCGCTTCACGCGGTCCCGCGGCGGTTCGACGCCGCGTTGATCTGTAATGCCGCAAATGCTCCCTTCGTGCCAATCCTGAGATGGACGGGAACGCCGGTAGCTATCAACGTCGATGGCCTGGAACATAAGCGCAAGAAATGGAATTCTATCGGCCGCACTTACTATTTACTGGTCGAGCGGCTGGCCACGATCCTTCCCAACAAAACAGTGACCGACGCGCAGGTAATCCAGGACTATTACGCGACGCGGTATCACGCGTCCTCGACCATGATCTCGTACGGCGCCGATGTCGAACGCCACCCTAATCGGGACCTGGTGCGCCGGTGGCGCGTCGAACCGAATCGTTATGTCCTTTACGTCTCTCGTCTGGAACCTGAGAACAATGCTCATCTGGTAATCGAAGCCTTCAAGAAAGTGCGCACCGCTCACAAGCTGCTGGTGGTGGGCGATGCGCCTTATGCTCACGATTACATTCGCGAGCTTAAGGGTCGAGCGCGGCGCGATAAACGAATCATCTTCACCGGTTTTGTTTTTGGCGAGGACTACCGGGCTTTGCAACAGAACGCCTATTGCTATGTACATGCGGCGGAGGTCGGTGGCACTCATCCGGCATTGCTGGAAGCGATGGGGTATGGCAACTGCGTGCTAACCCTCGCTGCTCCCGAAAACATAGAGGCAGTAGGCGACGCCGGCATTTCGTATGCAGATGAAAAGGATCTGGTAGAGAAACTTCAGCGGGTTATACGAGACGGCTCTCTGGTGCAATCTTTCCGGCATCGCGCTCAGGAGCGGGTGCGAAAACTTTACGATTGGGAGTACGTCGTCGATCAGTACGAATCCCTGTTCGCCACAATGGCCGGCAAGCCGGTTCCGCCAGCGCATCGCGATCACCCCGCCATATCTGCTGAACAACCTGTTGAAAGTAATATCCCGCAGAAGGTCATGACCAAATCCGTCTGATAGAACAATTAGATTGAATCGGCGTCCAAAGATAAAAGAAGGCCGCTCGTCTCGCTTGTCATCGACCCAAACACCTGGGGAGTTGAGCCGCTGCCCTGAACGGTTGGAATTAGGAGGCACTTGACAGCTTAGCCTCTGCCTCCTACACTTCAGACTATAGTCAAATTAAATGCAAATTTATCTATGGTAGGTGTAACCATGAAACTTGCGCGAGACATTATGAGCCTGTCAACGTTCAAGCGCGATAGCAACAAAGTCATGCGCCAGATGAAGAAAACCAAAGAGCCCGTCGTCTTGACTGTCAATGGCAAAGCAGCCGTTGTTGTGCAGGATGCCGAGGGCTACCAAAATCTACTCGATCTCAAAGAGCGGTCCGAAACTATTGAGGTGCTGCGCCAGCGCTTGGCCTCACTCGGCCGCAAGAAAGGCCGAACGGTAGATGAGTTTTTCACTGAGTTCTTCGCTAAGAACCATATACCCACCGAAGACTGATGAAAAAGTACTCCGTTATCTTCCACCCAGACGCGGAAACAGACATCAATTCATCCTATCAATGGGGTCGCCAAGTGTGGGGCGTCAGACAAGCAAGGGCCTGGGCTCAGGAGCTGCAGCGCGCCATTAATTTGCGCTTGACTTCACTACCACTGAGTTGCCCCCTTGCACCTGAAAGCGATGACCTCGGGATCGCAGTGCGGCAACTAATCGTGCAGCGCTATCGGGTTCTCTTCATTGTCGAAAAAAAGACGGCCACGATTCTCCACGTCCGAGGCCCATATACCGTTGGCTTTGATTCAGGCGAAGCGGTTCAGGAATAGCCTAAGCGGATCTCCACTCGCTACGAATTTCAAAAAGACTGATACATGCTGAGAGTATTGGTTGTTGACATGGCCGCAACACGTCGAGTCACAGCGCAAATGTGTTGTAAAGGGGATATCGATTTCGGAGAAGATCCAATCGAGACGCTTGATCCAGTTTCCGAGCCAGACGTTGAAGCTAGTAGATTCGAACTGCTGGCCGCTCGCGCGAGAGGCGAAGCGGCCTTTTGAGTGGAACAACAGTTGTCGCCGTCAGGTGGTTGAGGCGTGCGTGGCCGTGTTCATCTTCAACTGGAGCAATTCGCTGGCGTCGATCAGGTTTAGTCCCTTGTCGCGCACGCTCTCGAAGCCCGGAACGATCTCGTCGACCAATGGCTTCATTAGATCTTTGGTGCGCTTGTAGCCGGTGAAGTCCAGATAGAGGCGCTTGCGCATTAAACGATCGGGGAGGCCGGCGAAACGGCAGAGTGGATACTTTATTCCCCGGCCGAAAAGCTTGCGGGCCAGAGTGTAATAATATATGGGCACGCCTACGGAATACTTGTAGCGCGAGTAGGCGCTGCCGTAGAACTCCAGATTGTACTTCCAGCAGGTGAAGAAAAACTCCCATTGCAGGTTGGTCATCTCGATCAGCTTGGCGCCTGCCTTCTGCTGCATGCGGGTGTTTTCCAGCGGCACAAACCAGGTGGGGACAAACATTCCCTTGGCATCGCGCAAATCGTAAAGCAGGTCGAGCGATTGCTTTGTATCCTCGTCCGTCTCGCCCGGAAGGCCGATGATGAACGTGTTGAATGGATACCAGTTGTACCGGTTCAAAGTCTCCATTCCTTTGACCACGACGTCACGCCATTGATGAGCCTTATACGGATAAGCTTTGCCCTTCATGTAGGTGTCGAAAAGGCGCGGGCTGCCCGTTTCCAGACCGATAATCGGATCGGCAATGCAATGGTTGGGATCGGTCGAATCCGGATGGTGCAAATGCGACTTCGGAACCACCAGCGGGCTTAGTCTTTCAAGGATGGTCGGGTCCTTGACGATCGGAGCGATGGTGATATGCGAAGTCTGGATCGTTTCCAAACCCGGCACGCCGGCTACACTCGTGAAAAGGTTTTCCAGGGCCGGGATGTTGGTCTCGAAGTTAGGCAGTTGTTCGTAGAGGAACATGTCCTCGGAGGCCAGCATCACTTCGGTGGCGCCTTCGCCGACGTTGACGCGCACGCTCTCCAATATGTGCTCGAGCGGAAATGAGCGGCCCACTTTGGTAGCCGGCGAGCAGAACTGGCAACCACGTCCGCAGCCGCGGGTGATCTCGACCACGCCGAACGTCGAGCGATGACGCACCACGGGAATGTCTTCCACGGACGCCTGCATATGCTTCGGAACCTTGATGACCTGCGGCAACTCCGGATCGCCGGCCATGATTCGCTTGAAGAGATCGCTGAACGCAAGTTCAACTTCGCCATCGACCAAATAATCGATATTGAATTCGTCGATCCGGTTGGCTTTTTCCAGTTGCCATGCCCCGGGACCGCCCACGACAATCTTCGGTTTGTACTTTTTGATGATCGGATGCGTGACAATGCGTATGAACTCCGCCGCGTTCAGCGGCATCAGGTTCTCGCCGCCCAGCTTCGAATAAACGTCGGTGGCGTACGAGATGCCCAGAGGGTTGTGCGCGTGAATGGCCAGCACCTCTGTTTCCGGCCCAACGAATCTTTCGAGGTTCTCGACGTAACAGGTTACAACTTCGTCTTCCGCGTATTCGCGCAGCAAGAGCGTTTCCACCATACGCAGGCCGTTGGGCACGTATTTCGCGCGGCCGTCCGGCCACGAGTCGTTCACCAACGACGCCGGGTTAATAAACCTGCCGCTGTACTTGACGGGGATGGCCGCCGAAAGCATCTGTTGCCAGACGCTATGTTTGTATTCACTGGCTTCGGTGGAAGAAGCCGTCAGGACGATTTTGGGTGAAGCCACGGGGGAACCTCCATTATGAGTGCCTCTGACCGCAAGTAAAACTGATAGCAATCAGCCGTTCATCCCTGGTTCGATTTCGGCGCGGCAATTCTAGCATCCGCGGACTGTCAGGGCCAAAACCCAAATTGACGAGCTTGAACATCATTGCGCGGCTGGGCTCTGGTCAGAAGTGGGCACTGGATCGCTGACGGGGCAGCTTCTTTACTTTGCTGCGGCGCTCGTCGGTGCCTTTCAACGAGGACAAAGGCGAAAGCTTATGCTCGATTTGTGCCAATCCTGCGGCGATGACCGCGGCCACCACTTCTTCGGAAGACTTATAGCACGGGGCGGATTCGTCAAGCGGCACGTGCCCGTCAGTATTCACGAGGATTCCCGCGGCCGCATACTCATCATCCGTCGCCCGCTGCGAAAGCCTTCGCCGAGCTTCGTTGCGAGAGAGACGGCGGCCGGCGCCATGATTCACTGAGTATCCACTCTTCACCGCCCCAGCCAGGGGACGCAAGATGTAACTGAAGTCTTTATTGCTGCCCGGAATTAGAACCGGATGGCCGGTGGTTTCCCATTTAGTGCCCCGCAAAGCTGGATGC
The DNA here is from genome assembly GCA_036506395.1 of Pyrinomonadaceae bacterium. Taxonomy (GTDB): domain Bacteria; phylum Acidobacteriota; class Blastocatellia; order Pyrinomonadales; family Pyrinomonadaceae; genus DASXRU01. Next base: position 7,194 of record DASXRU010000031.1, read on the forward strand.
GCCGCCGGAAACGCGCGTGTCGCTCCTTTGCGATGCACCCAGACGTCGCCGAATTCCGGATGCCACTCTTTCTGTACCAGGTTGTGGCTGATCTCATAAATCAATTCCAGGTCCTGCGCGAATACTTCGCGAAATGCTTCCGCGACCTGTTCGAAGATAATCAAGCGATTGAGAATTGCATAGTTGCCGCCGGCCGCGACTGCGTTCAGATAGTCTCGATAATGTTTGGAATCCGGAGTGAAGTAGCCGAGGTCGATGTCTCTGATCTGGTCAGGCTGTTTCGCGCGCGCGAGCTCGAAATAGTTTGTAGCCAGACCGTGGCCAAAGCCGCGGCTGCCGGTATGCACCTGTACGAATAGGGTGCCGGTGTCTTCAGCGCGCTGCAGCTCGATGAAGTGATTGCCGCCGCCCAGGCTTCCCAACTGGTCCATGCCGCGTTCTGGTTTACCTTTGCCGCCCCAGGGAATTTCCCAATCATCATCCACCGGAATGCGATGCCGTTCGGCATGGCCGCGATCGAAGGTGGCGCCGTATTTTTCCACATAATACTCGGCTCCACCACGCACAAGATTGTAGAACTCGCCCTGGGAAACTTTGCCGAGTCGATGGCTCTTGCCGCCCGCGCCCATTGATACGCGCTGCATAACGGCGCGATTGAACTGCAAACGCTTTTCCGGAGTCGCGGCGTTCGCAGGCACATCCGACTTTGCGCTCATCATACCGCAGCCGATGTCGTAACCGACCGGGCCCATCGCGACAGCGCCATTCTCGGCATCGGTGATCAATACGCAGCCGACGGGCACACCATAACCGTAATGCACGTCCGGCGTGATCACCACCATGCGCACGCCGGGAAAGCTGGTCGCGTTCACAATTTGTCGATAAAGAATGTCCTCCGCCGATTCAAAAAGTGAGGGCGTTAAAAACATCCGCACCGGCACTGCACCAGTGTCCTCCGTTTGGAGAGTGTAATAGCCGTCCGGATGCCGGCGCGCCAGTTGCTTCCAGCGATCCGCATCGGCAAGCGCCTTCGATGATCTCGACAACCTCGGATCGATTTGATTTGCTGGTTTGGTCACAATGTTTTCAATCCAGGGATTCAATCCAGGTTTGGATTTGAGCGGCAACTATGTCGGCATCTTCGTTACCGCCCAGTTCAACTTTGAAAGCAGCTAGTTCGTAGCTGGCGCGCCGCCGCTCATAAAGTTGTCGCGCGCTTTCGCGGTCCGGCGCCAGGGGGCGAACACGTTTGCCGCTGACTGAGGTTCCCTGGATTCTATGCCAGCACAATTCGAATGGGGCATCGAGCCAGACTGTTAAGCCAGGGAAGCGAGTAACCAGCTCCCGGTTTGTTTCAAAGGTCCAGGTGCCGCCACCGAGGGCGATCACCTGTGCGTCAGTCTTCTCCAGGAGATGACGCAAGTGGACAGTTTCGATGTCCCGAAAAGCAGCTTCGCCATCGTGTTCAATGATCTCTGCCGGCGTGCGGCTTTCGTGTCTCGTGATAAATGAATCGAGATCAATCATGTGGCAGCCGAGCCGATTTGCCAGAGCTTCGGCTACGGTAGTCTTACCTGAGCCCATAAAGCCGGTGATGATGATTCGCCTCGATTTTGTCATGTGATATTGAGCTGATACCGGGGTCGCATTTTAGCCGCGGATTAACGCGGATAAAACGGATGACAAAGCTAAAGCAGTAAAGTTCCTGATCCGTGTAAATCCGCGTTCATCTGCGGCTCGCTTTCATAACCACAAAATGACTCAGCGCCTAATACACGACCACTGATTCCAGCAAATCAAAGAACTCCGGAAACGACACCGCGACACAATCCGCGTCTCGAATTTCCGTCTCCCCTTCCGCAATCAGCGCTGCCACGGCAAACGCCATGGCGATGCGATGATCGCCACGCGAATCAACCGTCGCCCCGTGAAGCCGAATGGGACCCTTAACCCTAAATCCATCGTCATATTCTTCAACTTCCGCGCCCATTGCGCGCAGGTTGGCAACGGTTGCCGCGATGCGATCCGTCTCCTTAACACGCAGTTCCGCGGCATCGTGGATCTCGATTCCCCCTTCGATTTGCGTTCCCACTACCGCCAGCAAAGGCAGCTCATCAATCAACGCGGGAATCATTGAGCCGCACAGGTAGGGGGCTTTGCTGTTAGGGCCGCGATCAGACGGGGGGCTCATGCCGCCGCGCACGCGAACCGTACCGACAGGTTCGTTGCACTGGTCGCGAATGTTTTCGGTCTCAATATCTGCGCCGAATAAACGAAGCACAGACAAGAATTGCGAGCGCGTGGGGTTAAGGCCAACATTCTCGATCACGAGGTTAGATTGGGGAACAAGTGCGGCTGCGGCAATGAAGAAAGCCGCAGATGAAATATCGCCGGGCATAGAAACATCACGCGCGCCGAATTGAGCCGGGCCTTCGATTGCGATGCCCGCCGCAGATGATTCAGACGCTCTGGTAATTTGCAAAGGCACTCCAAACCACTGCAGCATTCGCTCCGTATGATCGCGCGTTGGCGTTTTTTCGAGGACTTCCGTGCGGCCCTCGGCGTTGAGCGCCGCCAGCAGAATGCACGACTTAACCTGCGCGCTGGCGACCGGCAGTTCGTAGCTGAGCGGCGTCAGCGGAGAGTGCCCGGTGATGATGATAGGCGCGTGCGCTGCCTGCGACTCGACACGCGCACCCATCATCTTCAGTGGCTCCATGATGCGGCCCATGGGCCGCGCGCGCAAAGACTCGTCGCCGGTAAGTGTCGCCGTAAAAGTCTGCCCTGCAAGCATGCCTGCCAGCAGGCGCATAGTCGAGCCGCTGTTGCCACAATCAAGCGGTTCGGCAGGCGCCTTCAAAGTGCCCGCGCTGGTAATCACGACAACTTGACCGTCATGGCTTACCCGGACACCGAGTTGGCGCAAACACGAAAGAGTGGTAGCGCAGTCTTCACTGGTGGAAAAATCTCGCAAACACGAAGTCCCCTGGGCCAGCGCCGCAATCATAGCCGCTCGGTGCGAAATCGATTTGTCTCCCGGCAGCTGAAGCTGGCCCTGGATGAGTTTTGCCGGCTTGATTATCACGCTCTAAATCTTACCTTGGGAGGAATTCAGAACGAAGCCCCATGGCCCATGATGCAATCCGTTAACCTTCTTGACACACGGGCGGCCAGCGTGTTACACCCTGCATCCTCCGGTTAGCTAAAGAGAATAGCCAGGGCGCTGTCGGACCGTTCCCTTGTAAAGGCCATGCCTTCCGTGACTGAAGAGACGACTCGACTCGTTTTGCCTAGCCGCACCGAATCCGTCAACCAGGCCGCCACCGCCGCTGGGGAAGTCGCGAAACGTTCCGGGCTTGATGAAGAAGCTGCTTATGGTATTGACATGGCGTTGCGCGAAGCTGTTACCAACGCTCTGGTGCACGGAAACAAGCGGAACGAAAGCAAAACGATTACCGTCATCTTTACCAGCTCGCCGGGTGCTTTAGAAATTGAAGTGAGCGACCAGGGCAACGGGTTCGATCCCGGAAGTGTTCCGGATCCGACTGTGGGAGAGAACGTTCTCAAGTCTTCCGGGCGCGGCATCTTTTTCATGCGCACGTTCATGGACGAGGTTAGCTGGTCCAGAACAGCCGAAGGCGGCACAATGGTGCGCATGATTAAACACACGTAATTCCAGATTCGAGAATTCCTTAAGGAGAGTCGTAACAATGGCAGAACTCAACATGAAGGAGCGACAGGCCGGAGACGTCACCATCCTCGACATGGATGGCAAGATCACCATCGGCGAGGGCAGCGTGGCATTGCGCAGCGCCATCCGCCGTTTGCTCGAAGAGGGCAAGAAGAAAGTATTGCTGAATCTTGCCGGGGTCGGCTATATCGATTCCAGCGGCATCGGCGAGCTCGTCTCCAGCTACACGGCGATCAATAAAGAAGGCGGCCAGCTCAAGCTCCTCAATTTGACCCAGAAGCTGCAGGACTTATTAACCATTACCAAACTTCTGACGGTCTTCGACGTTTATGAAAGTGAATCAGAAGCTCTGAACGGATTCAAATAAGAGCACGAGTAATGATCGCTGACCTCGACCGCGGCATCGTTAATGAAAGCCGGCGGCTCCAATAAATTGCTTCGAGGCTAATGATGTTCCCAGGAGGTTACTGCCATGGCTGAACTTGATATCAAAGAACGACAGGCCGGAGATGTCACGGTACTCGATATGAACGGAACTATCAGGATGGGAGAAGGCAGTGGCGTCCTGCGTAGCGCTATCCGCCAGCTGGTGTCCGATGGTAAGAAAAAAATCCTGCTTAACCTGGGCGGCGTTCGCTACATTGATTCCAGCGGTATTGGCGAGCTCATTGCCAATTACACAACCGTCAGCAAAGATGGCGGTCAGATGAAGCTGCTTAACCTCACTGACAAGGTTCAGGACCTGCTTGTTATCACCAAACTGTTGACCGTCTTCGATGTTTACGAGAACGAACCCGACGCGCTCAGCAACTTCAAATAAGTAGGACAGACATTCCTGTCTGTCTCTTGTTTTGATCAGCTTTCCTGCTCCGAGATAAACAGGCACGAATGAATGTCCACACAGAAAAGACAGGCAGGAATGCCTGTCCTACTCAATGTTTTCCGACACAATTCGCCGTCTGCTCGCGCTCGATGATCCGCCAGAGCGGACCGCGCTTGCTTTTACCATCGGCGTGTTCATAACCTTCTCGCCGCTGCTGGGCCTGCACACGGTCATCGCGACTTTGATCGCGTTTCTGTTTCGCTTCAACAAGATCGCCATCTTCACCGGCACATACATCAACAACCCTTTTTCTTTAGTTCCCATCATCGTTGTGTCATATGGGATTGGGGCATTTCTACTGGGCCGTCCACTGCGCATCCCGGCCGCAGGGATTGAGCTGTTGAAACATCCTCATCCTTTTACCGGAAGTTACTATCATCAGCTGTTCTCCAGCAGTTGGTACCTGGTAGAGCCGTTTGCCATCGGGGCGATGCTGCTTTCGGTGGTTTGTTCGGTCGCATCATATCCATTAACATTGCGTCTGCTGCGCAGGCATCGATTGAAGCGGGAAAAGCTGAAATATGATCAGAACAAGGCCTAGACCTCCCGCCGGTGGCATCTGACACGCGGCCGAGCGCATCTCTAGTACTTCTGAAAGTTATTAGTAATCGGTACCCTAACTCCCGACAACATTTTCCGGCACATGTCCTGACTTAGTTATCGCCATATGAGAAAGAAATTCGCTGTCATTCTCGTTCTGTTAATAATCGGCGGTGTCGCCGCCGCTCAGAACAAACCGGCTACCCGTGCTTCGGGAAGTCCGGTCCAAACCCCTGCTGCACAATCGCGTGGTACTGCGCCCTTTGATCTGGCGGAATATGGAGTTTCGTTTCAGCCCGACCCGCGTTTGATCGTCGTGATGGCCGCTCTTGATGCCGCCGGATTCGATCCAACGCCGGCGGGGAAAGAGCCTTCATTCTTTCGCGTGCAGATCAGAAAGGACCAGGCGGGACTTGAGCCAGGGCTGCGTGAGCGCCTGCGAGCTTTCTACGAACGCAACAAGTTGCCGGTGCCGGCCACGCCTGCTGATCAAGCGGCACGGTATGTTTCGCTCGCTTACACACTTGGCCCGCCGCCCGATCTTGATCCACCGGAGCGCTCGGACGATCTTCCCGGCGGGGTGCTCGAGGTGTTGGACTTCGCGCCGCTCGCGCGGGAGTTCTATCGCAAGTCCGGAATTGACGAGCGGATTGTTTCCTACGTGCGGGCGTCTCAGGCGGAAGGTGATCGTTTGCGCCAGCCTGCCAGCGAGATGGTCCGAACGGTGCTCTCCTACCTTCACATCCAACCATCACTGGTCAGCACTGAGCGCGTAAGGGTGAAAAGCCCGGGCACCGCCAGGAAGAAAAAGGAAGCGGCGCCAGTGTACAGCCTGCGCGAGCATGAGCGCCGCTTCTATATCGTGCCTGATTTGCTGGCAGCGCCCGGCACGATTAACTTTCGCATTATCGCCGACGACTACTACGCGATCGTTCCGGAAGGGACCAATCCCGCCTCTTCTGAATTACGCCGCGCCTACGTGCAATATGTAATCGATCCGGTGATCCTGCGACACAACCGCGAAATCGCCGCGCGCCGCGAGCAAATCAAACAACTACTTGATGAGCGCGGCAAAGCCGGAGCCGCTGTCTCTCCCGATGTCTTTCTAACTGTATCGCGATCACTGGTGGCCGCCGCCGAGGCGCGACTCGAAGAAAGGATGCGGCTTAAGGCACTGGAGAATAATACGCGCGCGCAACTACGAGCCGCGAAGAACGAAGCCGAGCGTGCAAGGATTAACAAAGAGTCACAGGAAGCGCGCGCGGCTATTGCGGATGAAGCTCTGACAGAGCTGGCCGGGCATTATGAAAGAGGATCGGTGCTGGCCTTTTTCTTTGCCGCTCAATTGCGCGATCTCGATGCGTCGGGCTTTGGCTTCGCAGACTTTTTTTCCGATATGATCGCTTCGTTTGATCCGGCGCGGGAAGCCCGGCGGCCCGACGAATACGCCGCCGCAGTGGGCCGCGCCGCAGCCGCACGCAAAGCACATCAGAGGTATTCCCAGTGGCTGATTAATCCCGGCCCGGCTGAGATAACGGATCCGGCAGATTCGTCTCGAGGAACCCGTCTGGTAAAGGGTTTGAGCGAAGTTGAAAAGCTGCTGCAGTTGAAGAATTACCAGGAAGCCGAAGCGCGTTTGAAATCGCTGTTGCAGGATTTCCCCGGCGATTCGCGAATTCTTTTCACCCTGGCCCAGACGGCAAGCCTGTGGGCCCGCGATACGACTGATGACGATCTGCAGACGGAAAGACTCAATCGCGCCTTGGCAAACTATCGCCTGGCCGTCGTAGCCGCCTCACCGGATACCGACCGGGCGTTACTTTCGCGCGCGCATGAAGCCATGGGCCGCATCCTTGCCTTTCTTGACCAGGACGCCGAAGCGATGCAGGAGTTTGACGCCGCAATCAGCATGGGTGATGTTGCCGGCGGGGCCCTCAAGGAAGCCCTCGAAGGCAAGAAGAAACTAAGCCAGCCAAAGTAGGACAGGCATTCCTGCCTGTCACTCCTTTATTTCCGACAACGTTCGCGCGGGAAGAGCGACAGGCAGGAATGCCTGTCCTACATGAATGACAGAAAGGAATGTCTGTCCTGCTTAGATCGGAAACTGCCGCCCTGCTCGTTGCACACGAATTCGCGGAAGCGCGATGTTGATTTCCGGAATTACCGGCATCTGAATTCGCGGCACGGTAACGTCAATGGCGGGAATAGCTGGTATTGCGATACTCGGGATCACGATCCTTCCGTCCCGTGCGCCGCGTCTTATCGCATCCCGTATTTCCGCTCGAATGACGCTCCCGTTGGTTGAGATGCGTCCCGATGGCAGGCTTAGACCTTCGGCTTTTGTGGGCGTCACCTTAAACGTGCGCGTGTTCCGCTCACGTACTACTGTCAGCGTGACCTCGCCATCTTCTTTTTTGTTTAGAGCGCGGGACACGTCGCCCGGTCCTTCTATCTTTTCACCGTCAACCGCGGTAATCACGTCGCCGGCTTTCAGTCCTGCTTTTGCGGCGGGACTGTTTTCGTTCACAGAAGTTATCAGCACCCCGCCGCCCTTCACGCCAAAGAAATCAGCGAGCTGCTCAGTCAGTTGCTGCGTGCTGACGCCAATGCGGCGGTTGTTTCCAAAAGAGAACCTGAAATTGCCATCGCCATTTGGACCCATGCCCGGAAATTTCTGAATGTTGGGAAAGTCCTTTGGGTTAACGCCACGAAAGACTCCGCCTGGCGGCGCAATCATTGTCCAGGCATCGGCATTCTCGCTGCGCTTGCCCAGCGTTACAGTCACTTCCTGTTCCGACCCTCCGCGACTGATTGATAGCCGGGCGGTCTGATCGGGCGCCGATTCACTCACCAGGCGATTCAACTTGCGCACGCTCGTTACGGGTTCATTCTCAAAACGCAGAATTACGTCGCCCTTTTTCAAACCGGCGCGCTCTGCGGGACTCGATTTGACGACGTCGGTTATGGCCACGCCACGCACCTGAGATTGACCGTAACGGCTCATGTTCTCCTTGCTGACGTCTTCGGCGTAAACGCCGAGAAAAGTTCCCCCGCTCATGAACACGGAGACATTGGGTCCGGCTTGTGGCGCCGGCGGAGTGGTCGCCGGGGGCGCCGGTTCTTGTGCCGTAACGGTTTCCCGTGTCAGGGCAATACCGCCGGCAAGCAGGACGAGACTGAGAATTACAGTTAGTTTCTTAGGAGTCATAGACGAATCCTCCGGAAAGATTTTCACTTTTCACGCGCTGGGCAGGGGGTGGGTTCCAAAAGTTCGGAAATTAATCTGAGATTTGGCGGTAGATTTCCTGCTCACCGGCGATTTCCAGGGCCAGCTTTCCTTCAGAATGCGCCAGATCGAGATGCGCTACGGCTTCTGAAACAGCCAGGAAACGGTGGACGTCATCTGCCTGGGGGAACATCGCCCGGGAAACCTGCCAGGCGGTTGCCCCCTCTTGGGATACCAGGCCGATCACCTGGTTCTGCCGCTCGCTGATCGCGCGCCGGTAGCGGTTGAAAAGCTCTTCGTAATCACGCACGGGATCACCATGGCCGCCGTGCACGAGTGTAGGGGCGAAAGTGCGCAGGCGCGCCAGGCTCACCAGATACTCGGCTAGTGAAGGGAAGCGCCTGGAAGCGTCGATGGGGTCAGGTGAAAGGATTGGATTAGGAGTGACACGCTTGAGCACGCAATCCCCGGCGATGATGGTACGGTCCGCCTCGCGCACAAACGAACAAGAGCCGGGGGTGTGGCCAGGCGTGTGCACGATTCGCAACGAGCCCGTTTCAAACTTCAGTTCCGCTTCATCCCATAGCGGGCTGTACTCGTGATCTTCAAAGGAATCCGCGTAGAGGCGCACCCCTTCGTACATCCGTTGCATCTGCTCGATTTCATTATCAGGCACGCCGGCCCGAACAAGTAGAGTGCGATGCTCTGCGTATTCGAGACGTCCCATGCGATGGCCGGTCTCCCACTCATGAACAAACACTTCTGCATTCTTCGCTTCGTCTCTGAGGGAGCGGGCCAGGCCGCAGTGATCTTCATGCGCGTGGGTTAACACGATGCGGCGAATGTCGGAAACCAGAAGTCCCGCACCCCGCAATCCTGCGCGCAAAGCCTCGATAGCCTCTTTGGTCTTCGGCCCGGTGTCGATGATAGTGATTGGATCTTCGGCGATCAGATAGACGTTGACGGGGCCAATGTAGAACGGGGTGGGAAGAGAGATGGGGATGATCTTCATTTGTAAATTGCCAATTTCCGATTGCCCATTGCTAAATTGGAAACGGCGCCTGAATAATGTTTTTCCAGACCCCTTCGGTTGAACCCGCGTATCAGGACTTCCGATTACGAATCTGCTCGAGCTCTTGCAGAAACTCCTCGCGTTCACGAGCTTCCTTAGTCTTATTCTTCGTTTTGTTCGTCAAATAGCGCTGGCCCCGGATGTCGGAGTTTTGTGGCGAGTCGGCCCAGGCCCGCAGTTGTCGAGAAATGCTCACCGCCCGGGATTTGAGATCTAAGATTTCAGATCTCAGATCCGATAAGCCCGGTAAGCGTTCGCAGAGACACAGAACTGATCGCGTCTCGCCAGCTGACCCTCGCGAAATATACAGAAAAGTAAGCGTCTCCTGCGTAGTTCCTCTTTCAAACCCCTCCGCAATGTTGTTGGAGACTGAAACAGCCGCACGTTCTATCTGATCTTTTAGACTGTAACGGCGGTTGAACGCTGCGCGACTGGTAAACTCGTATGTCCGGACCGCCAGCTCTATTGCGTCCTTCCAAACCGGCAGCTCCTCAAAGCGGGAGCACTTCATTCGGCGTCCTCCTCCTTATGACTTCTTTGGACAAGTAAACTTATCCAACCTCAATCTCAGATATTCAATCCGTGATCAGGTTCTCAAGGAGTGACGACGCTAAAAGAAACTCGGCAATCGCCGATTGAATCAATACACGTACCGATTCGCCTGGATCAGCTCATCAGCTATTCGCTGACGCGCGACGATCGTGTTCATCGGCGTCAGCTTGGTGAAGCGGCGCAGCGCAGCCAGCAAGGTTCGCAGCTCATCACCTTCCGCCATTCCGGCCAGCGTGTTCTTAGCCCGCGCTTCAATGCGCTCCACTGCGTCGTTGCAGAAAACTCGCGTCATGTCGATGTAGCGCGCCGCCGCCGTTTCGCCCTGGGAGGCGACCAGCTTCTGCGTCCGCAGAATCGCCGTCTCCATCGCGTAAGTGTCCATGATGATGTCGGCAATCCCCAGGAGAATCTCCTGCTGATCCCCGAGCGCCAGCATGTATTTTTGCGCCGCCGTGCCCAGCGTCATCAACGCAACTTTCTTTGCGTTCCTGGCCAGCTTTTGCTCGACTGCCAGCACGGCTTCATCATCATCGAATCCGGCAATCTGCGGCGATAGGACTTCGTCCATCAACGCCTGCGCTGCCGGCAGCAACGCCAGTCGGCCGCTCAGCGCGCTCTTCATCAGGCGTCCCGGAATCAACATGCGGTTGATTTCGTTTGTGCCTTCGAAGATCCGGTTGATGCGCGAATCGCGATACGCGCGCTCCGCCGGGTAGTCGGCTGAATAACCGTAGCCGCCGTAGATCTGCACCATCTCGTCGGATACAAAATCGCAGTATTCAGAAAGCGCTACCTTGATGATCGAGCACTCAGCCGCATACTCTTCGATAGCCTTCAAGCGCGCGTCCATGTCCTTCGAGTCTTCGATGGCGTCGATCCCGGCTTCAATCATTCCCAGCGTGCGATAAATCATTGACTCGCCTACCCAGGTGCGAATCGCCATCTCTCCGAGTTTCGACTTGATTGCGCCAAACGACGAAATCGATTTGCCAAACTGGTGCCGCTCGTTTGCATAGCGCACCGATTCCTGGATCATCAGCTTCATACCGCCGGCGCACATGGCGCCCAGCTTGAAACGGCCGATGTTCAGGACGTTGAAAGCGATCTTGTGGCCCTTGCCAACTTCACCCAGCAGGTTCTCGACCGGCGTCTTCGCGTCAGAAAGAGCGAGCGTGGTCGTGCTCGATCCCTTGATGCCCATCTTGTGCTCTTCGGCGCCGTTGGTCAGCCCCTCCTGGCGCTCCACAATGAAGGCGCTGAACTTATCGCCGTCCACCTTTGCGAACACGATGAAAATGTCTGCGAAGCCACCGTTGGTGATGAACATCTTCTCGCCGTTGAGTATGTATTCTTTGCCGTCTGCGCTCAGCCGCGCCGTCGCTTTGGCAGCCATGGCGTCGGAACCCGAACCGGACTCAGTCAGCGCGTAGGCGGTTATGATGTCGCCATTCGCCACCTTGGCCAGGTACTTTTGCTTGGCCGCCTCCGTGCCGAAATAAATAATTGGCAGCAAGCCGATGCCGCTTTCAGCGCCGAGCGTGGTGGCGAACGATGCCGAGCGGCCAATATTCTCGCCCACTAAAGCGCCGCTGGTTTGATCGAGACCAAGCCCGCCGTATTCCTCAGGGATGTTCGCCCCAATCAATCCCAGGTCGGCCGCCTTTTTCACTAACTCGCGGGCGAGTTTCCAGTCATGCTTCTCCAGCTCGTCGATATGCGGCATGACTTCGTTGTCAACGAATTGCCGGGTCGTCTCCGCGATCATCCGATGTTCTTCGGTGAAATCCTCGGGCGTGAAGATTTCTTCCGGAGTTCGCTCTTCAATCAGGAAGGCGCCACCTTTGACGATTGTTTTTTGTTCTACTACGGCTGACATGTTTAGTCCTTTCTGTACGGGACGTCTGGCGTCTCCGGCCTGTCAAACTACTCTGTTTCTGGAAGCTGAGCTCGGATCTCTTTCGGCATTACGCTTCGCATCTCCGGATAGGCCTCAAGGATTCTCATCAGATCGAGTTCATCTTTCTTACGTTTGGTAGGTCGTCGCGATTCGTCGCTCCAGGCCCAGATCTTCCCTCGAATGACGTTATCGAGTGATGCCACCGGCACCTGCTGGCCCAGAACCTCGCGGACCATCGTCTCGCCCAGGAAATCCTGGTAGCGCGGATCGAGACTAAACTGAATGCGCAGATCGCTACCGGCCATCCTGGCATTCATTGAATGGGGAACCTCATGAATAGAAAAACCTTTTTCAACCAACTCTTGTTTTATGGTTGGCACCTCCGAAGAAACAACAATTATGTCGGCATCGAGCGTGTAAACGGGTTCCACATAGCAGTTCACTGCCAGACCGCCGATCAGACACCACGGACCGTGCGTGTTTAAGACGTCGACGAGAACGGCGAAATCGCTGCTGCCACTGCCGGTCATCGATTCAAAAACTTCAGATGCGGTCATCGTGTTGTCTCAGCTAATCCTCTCAAGAATCCCCGCGGCGCCCATGCCGCCCCCGACGCACATCGTCACCATGCCATAACGTCCATTGCGCCGTTCAAGCTCGCGCAGAATGCTGGCGGTTAATTTTGCGCCCGTGCACCCCAGCGGGTGGCCCAATGCTATTGCGCCTCCGTTGACGTTAACTTTATCGGGATCGAGGCCCAGCGTTTTGATCACCGCCAGCGACTGGGCCGCGAACGCTTCGTTCAACTCAATCACGTCAATGTCGGCAAGCGTCAGCCCGGCAAGTTTCAAGACTTTCGGTATGGCGAAGACTGGCCCAATTCCCATCTCCTCCGGAGGGCAGCCGGCGGTCGCGTAGGCAACAAAACGTGCCATGGGCTTCACACCCAGTTCCTGCGCTCGCGATTCTGACATCACAATCGCGGCCGCCGCGCCATCCGACATTTGCGAAGCATTGCCGGCGGTGATAGTGCCTTCGACGTGGAACGCCGGCTTTAGTTTGGCAAGACCCTCTATTGTGCTGTCCCGGCGGACTCCTTCGTCCCGATCGAAGATGACCTCGCGTCGTTGTTTGCGGCGCTTTTCATCCAGGTCCTCGAGCACGACGTGCAAGGGCACTGTTTCGTCTTTGAATTTGTCGGCGTCGAGCGCCGCCGCGGCTCGCTGGTGGGACCGCAGGGCGAACTCGTCCTGCTCTTCGCGTGTGACTTCATACTTGCGCGCAACGTTTTCCGTCGCCAATCCCATGTTCAGATAGAAGTCAGGGTAGTGCTCGACCAGATATGGATTGGGGCGAATGGTGTGGCCGCCCATGGGAATCATCGACATCGTTTCCAACCCGCCGGCGACTATTACTTCAGCGCCGCCCGCCTTGATTCGATCCGCCGCCATGGCAATTGATTGCAAGCCGGAAGAGCAAAAGCGATTGATTGTCATGGCGCTGGTTTCAACCGGCAGTCCGGCGCGAATCGCTGCCGCCCGCGCAACGTTCATGCCCTGCTCAGCTTCAGGCATGGCACAGCCCATGATCACGTCTTCAATTTCTGAAGCTTCCAGGCCGGGAACTCGGCTGATTGCTTCTTTGATTACGGCGGCGCCCATCTCATCAGGGCGAGTGTTTCTGAGCGTGCCCTTTGGCGCCTTGCCAACGGCGGTGCGAACGGCTGATACGATTACTGCGTCTTTCATGATTACCTCTGCGGCTTCGCCGCCTGATGTGCGGAAAGGCTCTGCCTTTCCTGCAAATTTGTCAGTCGATTCTGAGGCTATGCCTCCATTCTCACCATTTAAAGGCGTAGCCTCGCAGCAACTAAAAGGGCTTGCGGGAAGGCTTAGCCTTTCCGCACATCGGGCGGCGAAGCCGCGCATCGACGTTCAATCATCGGCTAATTCCTCAGCGGTTTTCCTGTCTTCAACATGTGCGCAATCCGCTCTTGCGTCTTGCGCGTGCCTGCCAGCGATAGAAACGCTTCGCGCTCCAGGTCCAGAAGATACTGTTCGGAGACTCTGGTCGGATGATTCAGATCGCCGCCGGTTAGAATGCGCGCCAGCTGTTCACCAATCATCCCATCATGATCCGAAATGTACCCGGCGCGCTTCATCTGATGAATACCGAGTTTCAGCGTAGCCAGTGCCGGCAAACCGAGCGCAAGAATATCCGTGCGTTGTTGAGGCTGAACGTAACCACTGGCCGCCAGGGCCAAAACTTCTTTCTTCGCGTCCGCGATCAATCTGTCCGTGTTCATGGAAATCGTGTCGTCTTCTCCGAGAAAACCAAACGCGCGCGCCTCATCAGCGGATGTTGCTACCTTCGCCAGCGCAATCGTTTCAAAGGCGCGCTTCACAAATGGAAACGGATCCGCATCGTCCATATTCTTCGGAATTGAGTCCAGAGCACGCACCAGCATCTCTTTCGTGCCACCGCCTGCGGGAATAATCCCTACCCCAACTTCTACCAGGCCGATATAAGTTTCCGCGGCGGCGCGCGCGCGATCCGCATGCAGCACCATTTCACAACCACCGCCGAATACCATCTGGAAAGGGGCTACGACCACCGGCTTGGGCGAGTAGCGAAGACTCATCGTAGAGGTCTGAAAGGCGCGCGCCATCATGTCCAGCTCTTCCCAGTTCTCCTCCTGGGCCTCCATCAGCATCAGCATGATGTTGGCGCCAACGCAGAAATTCTGCCCCTGATTACCCACCACCAGACCAACAAAATTCTTTTCCACTTCGCCCAGGGCAAACTTGAGCATCTGCAGCGTGTCGCCGCCAATCGCATTCATCTTGGAATGGAACTCGAGACACGCCACGCCATCGCCGATGTCTATCAACGAAGCGCCCGCGTTCTTCTTGATGACACCGGTGCGATCTTTGACTGACTTCAGAATAATTGTGCCCGGCGGGTCGGCCAGCGGCAGGTATTGCTCGGAAGTGAAATCAAAATAGAACTGTTGCCCATCGTGCTTCTTATAAAAAGACCTTGCGCCGGCCTCAAGCAATTTTTCGACATTAGCGGGAATGGTCTGGCCCGCTTCCCTCATGCGCGCAACTGACTTCTCAACTCCAATCGCGTCCCAGGCTTCAAACGGACCCAGCTCCCAGCCAAAGCCCCAGCGCATCGCACGGTCGACTTCAACCACCGTATCGGCGATTTCCGGAATGCGATTGGCGGCGTAGCGCAGGGTGCGCGAGAAAGTCTTCGAGAGAAACGCACCGACACGATCCTTCGCCCACACCAGCGCCTTGATTCGCTCGCCGGGATCCTCGATGTTCTTCGCCATGTCCAGCGATGGCAGTTTCACTTTCTGCGAAGGGCGATACTCCAGCGTCGTAGGATCGATAACAAAAAACTCCGGCTTACCGCCCTCGCCCTTCCGTTTCTGATAGAAACCGCCTTTAGTCTTGTTGCCGAGGATGCCGCGCTCCACCATCTTCGTCAGGAACTCGGGAGCGACGAACATGTCGCGCTCATCGTCCTCCGGCAGGGCCTCATAGAGGTTCTTGATTACGTGGCAAAAGACGTCCAGGCCAACGATGTCGAACGTGCGGAAGGTTGCGCTCTTCGGCCGGCCCAGTACCGGGCCTGTCATGCGATCGACCTCTTCGATCGAGTAGCCATCCTCGATCATTGTCCTGAGCGTCTGCAGCGCACCAAACGTTCCGATGCGATTGGCAATGAAGTTTGGCCGATCCTTGGCGGGTACGACGCCTTTGCCCAGACGCTGGTCCAGAAAGCCAAACATGAAGCAGGAAACTTCCGGTTGGGTCCATTCGGTGCGGATGATTTCTACCAGGTGCAAGTAGCGCGGCGGATTGAAGAAGTGAACGCCGAGGAAATGTTGGCGAAAATCATCCGAACGTCCCTCTGTCAGGAGATGAATGGGAATGCCACTCGTGTTTGAGGCAATGATGGAACCAGGGCGGCGATGTTGCTCGACCCGCTGGTAGAGTTTACGTTTGATTTCCAGGTTTTCGACCACAGCCTCGATAATCAGATCGTAATCCTTCAACTGAGCGAGATCATCTTCGAAGTTTCCGATAGTGACCAGTGAAGCAAGGTCGGGCGAGAAGAACGCGGCCGGCTTGGCTTTCCTGGCCGCTTCCAGCCCGGCGCGAGCAATGCGGTTGCGGACTTCTTTTGATTCGAGCGTCAGACCTCGGGCTGATTCTTCCGCCGTCAACTCCCGCGGTGCTATATCCAGCAGGAGCGTGGGAATGCGCGCGTTGGCCAGGTGCGCCGCGATTTGCGCCCCCATTGTGCCGGCGCCTAAGACTGCTGCTTTTTCAATCCTCATCGTTGACCGGTTTTTGTCAGCCTTTTCCTCAGGAATAATTGAATCTGGTTAGGCCCCTAATATACTGAATGAGCATTCATTCAGCAAGCTCAGCGGGGGAAATGCCGGGTTCCCGGTGCTCGCGCGTTGCTACCCGCATTAACCGTGGAGTATTCGCCCAGCCTGGCCGCTTGACCACTAACACCGCCGCCATGCAAGATCAAAACCCATGTCGTACCAGAGTTTGTTCCTTCAATACGTTGCCCGTTTCCTTCGTCCGGGAAAACACTCGCTGTTGCCCGGTTGCAGCGTGATCATTGCCTTGCTGGTAGCGAGCACGACAATGGCGCAAGGGTTCGAGCGCGAGCTGAACACGCCGGAAAAAGTTTCACTGACAATTAAAAACCTGAACGGCCGGGTCATCGTTGTTGCCTCGGACCAGCAGCAGAAGACAGTGACAATCCAGGCCACGTCGCCCGGCGCGCCGGTTGAAGAGGCAGACATTCATTCCGCGGTCTCCGGCACGCGGGTGGATGTCGACGTCCGCGTCCGACGCGACCAGGATCGCATAGACCTCACCGTGCGCATCCCGCCCCGCTCGCGAGTAAAAGTCGAAGGCGAAGCAGGAGCGGTGGACGTGATGGGCAACGTCGAGTCTGCCGAAGTCGTCACCAACACCGGCACGATTCACGCGGACGTGCCTCTGGATAATTTGAAATTTAAGTTTCTTTGGGAGTCGAGCCGGCCACGTTATCTCAGCGACGTGGAATTGCCGCGCGTGAAAGAGCGAGCCGGCGGAAAATATACCATCTCCGGCAAGCTGGGCGCTGGAGCCGGCAAGAACAAAAAGGAAACGCAAGCCGATCGTGATAACCAGGAGGAAGGGGACCGCAGCGACAAAGAGTCTGACAAAAACGAAAAGGAAAGGTTGGTGCGGTTGGATTTCAAAACCCAACGCGGCGTCGTGCTGCTGAATGTCGATCCCGGCATGGTACCGAACGATTTGCACGAGCGTCCCTTGACGGAAGCAGCCCGGGCCATAGTTCGCAGCGGCGACGAGCCTCTGATAGACGCAATTCGCAAAGTGAGTCCGCGCATGTTTGGCGACTATGCCAGGACACTGCCACCGCCCAGAAATGAGCCCGCCCTAACTTTGCGCCGGCCGCCGGGCGAACTGGCAACGGCCGTTGCTCCGCAGTTGATGCGGCTGAACGCCAGCGTCACCGATCGCCACGGACGCGCTATCGGCGGGCTGAAAGCGTCTGACTTTGCGATTTACGAAGATGGAAAGGAGCGACAGATAACTAACGTCGCGCCTTCCAACGAACCCTTCAACCTGGTGCTGTTGTTGGATGTGTCGGGCAGCGTAGAAGAGCGCATGGATTTTATTCGCAAAGCGGCGCGCGATTTTCTCAACACGACCAGCCCCCAGGACCGTATCGCCATAATTAGCTTTCGCGACGACATCCAGGTGATTTCAGATTTCAGCACTGATCGCAGGTTGCTTTCGAAAAAGCTGGACGAGATTGACGCCGGCGGGGCCACCGCGCTTTACGACGCGCTGGGGTACGTCCTGGCGGACACCCTGAAGCCGCTGCGCGGAGAGCGGACTGCGATCGTGATTCTTTCCGACGGTGACGACAACAAGTCTTTCGTTCCTTTTCCGGCAATCCTGGACGCGGCCAGCGAATCAGGCGCGTTGATTTATCCCCTGTACGTTCCCTCCGGCTTGATCCCGGAATCGAGTGTGCCCAAGCCGTCGATCACTACCGACCCGCTACGCACACGTTATCTGACCATTACGACGCGCGCGGCTGAAGAAGCTCGAAAGCTGGCTGAAACTTCCGGGGGCGTCTATTACCCCATCAGTCGTCTCGAGGACTTGCAGCGGGCCTACGATGATGTAGTGGTGCAATTGCGCACCGCGTACACAATCACCTACGCCTCGAATGCAGATGCGATGGGGCATCGTCGCATTCGCGTGCGCGCCAATCGCGAAGGCGCCGCCGTGCGGCTGAGTCCGGTGGTGGCCGCTACCCCTTAGCCAGACCGACTGTCGGGAAACTTTTTGATGAGCCAGCCCCTTCTATCAGCCCTCTTCGATAAACCCGAGCGCCGGCCGATGACGGTCTCGGAGCTGACCAGCGCCGTGCGCGGGACGCTGGAATCGCGCTTCGCTTCCGTTTGGCTCGAAGGCGAAATCTCGAACTTTCGCGCGCACTCGTCGGGGCACTGGTACTTCACCCTCAAGGATGAAGGCGCGCAACTTCGCGCCGCCTGCTATCGCACCAACAATCAACGCATAAGGTTCCGTCCCACCGATGGCCTGCTGGTTCGCGCGCGTGGTCGCCTGTCCGTGTACGAAGCAAAAGGCGAATACCAGTTAATTGTCGAAGCCATCGATCCGGTGGGCGCGGGCGCATTGCGCGTGGCCTTCGAACAAACCAAGGCGCGGCTGCTGGCGGAAGGATTATTCGCTCCCGAGCTGAAAAGAGCGCTGCCACTTTTTCCCCGCCGTATCGGGATTGTGACTTCATCGTCAGGCGCAGCCCTGCGCGACATCCTGAATGTCATTTCCCGTCGCACGCGCACGGTGCACGTGTTGCTGGCTCCAACGCGCGTCCAGGGCGAAGGCGCTGCCCGTGAAGTGGCGCGAGCGGTGGCCTTCCTCAATGAATATCACACTCGTATGCTGCGCGAAGGACGAAGCGACCTGGCCATCGATGTAATGATCGTCGGCCGCGGCGGAGGCTCGACTGAAGATCTCTGGACCTTTAACGAAGAAGAAGTAGCCCGCGCCTTTCGCGCTTCCGCGATTCCCGTGATCTCGGCAGTGGGCCACGAAACGGACTTCACGATTGCGGATTTTGCCGCCGACCAGCGCGCGCCCACGCCTTCGGCCGCCGCGGAGTTGGTAGCCGCGCGAGAGGACGAACTCTGCAATCTGATCGGTGAACTGATCCGCAATCTTTCTCGCTTGATTCGCTATCGCATTTCGGATTCGCGCAGGCGCGTTCAGGACCAGACGATGTCCGAAGGGTTCAACCAGGTGCGCGCGCGGCTGCATCAGGCAATCCTCTCGGCTGACGACGCGGGCCATCGTTTGGAATCCGTAATCAACGCGATGGTGCAACGAGCACATCGGCGGATGGATGCAGTCGCGCACAGACTCTCGCCGGGACAGCTGCGCGCCCGCGTTGCGGCGGCGGGCACGCGATTCGATCACGCCCGGAGCGCTCGTGACTCCAGGATTGCCGCGAAACTAGAAACGGCAAGCATGCGCCTTGGTCTGGCCGCGGCGGCGCTTGATGCCATGTCACCGCTGGCTGTGCTCGAACGCGGCTACGCGATTGCGCAGGATGCGAACGGTCGCGTGGTGCGCCAGGCAAGCATGGTTTCTGCCGGGGACACTCTGCGTTTGCGTCTGTGGAAAGGGGCGCTGAATTGCCGCGTTGAGAATACTGACGAGGAGTAGATTTTTGTCGCTTTGATAGATTCAAGAGAAGTAGATTTTCCATTTGTCATTGACATTCGGGATATGTGGTTCTTGTGAAGAATCTATGCAACGTGGGAAATAATGAAAAATGAGAAATGGAAAATGACAAATGGAAAATCTTAAGTTGATTGACTCACGCAACAATATAGCGCCCGTTGTATTTTAACCCCATTAGCTGACGATCTCTGTCGTATACTAAAAATCATGAAGAGTCAGGAAGCGCCACAAAAGAACTTTGAATCATCGCTCGATGCTCTGGAAAAGATTGTACGCGAGTTGGAAGACGGCGACCTGCCACTCGAAAAGAGTCTCGAGCTGTTTGAGCAGGGCGTGCGTTTGTCACGAGAATGCCAGGAACGTTTGAATCAGGCCGAGCGCCGCATAGAAATCCTCTTGCGCGACAGCGAAGGCCGTCCGGCGGTTAGTGCTTTTGAGGAAGGCAAAAATCCAGGAACAGCGCAAAACAGCGAGGCCGATGGAAATGAAGACCGCTTCTGAGGCGATGCCAGCGACCGCCGAAAATGAGGCGACAGATTCTCTTGTTCCGGAGGGTTTTCTCATCCGATGTCGCGCGCTGATCGACGCTGAGCTGGAACGGCTCCTGCCCCCGGAAGCGACCAGGCCGGTAAACGTTCACGCGGCCATTCGCTGGAGCGTCTTTGCCGGCGGCAAGCGTTTGCGACCCGCATTGCTGTTCGCGACCGGCCAAACTCTTGGCGCATCCGACAAGCTCCTGCTGCGAACTGCCTGTGCCCTGGAAATGATTCATACTTATTCGTTGATTCACGACGACCTGCCGTCGATGGACGACGACGATCTGCGCCGCGGGCGGCCGACCTGTCACGTTCGTTTTGGTGAAGCCACGGCGATTCTCGCCGGCGACGCTCTTCAGACGCTTGCCTTTCAAACAATAAGTGAAGATGAAAACCTCGACGCCGAGATTCGCGTGCGAGTGATCGCCGAAGTGGCTCGCGCGTCGGGAACTCCCGACGGGATGGTGGCGGGCCAGGCTTATGATCTCGCCGCCCAGTCAGACGAAGTGACCGGCGAAGAACTGGAGCGAATTCATCAAAGGAAAACCGGAGCATTGATGTGCGCTGCCGTGCGCTGCGGAGCAATGATTGCCGGCGCGACCGAGCTGGAGCTTTCGGCCCTAACGCGTTATGGCGCGCAGCTTGGCTTGCTGTTTCAGATTACAGACGACCTGCTGGACGTGACCGCGACCGCCGAGGATCTGGGTAAGACTCCCGGCAAAGACGCGCGTTCCCGCAAAGCAACTTATCCGGCGCTCTATGGAATTGAAGCCACGCGCGAACATTTGCAGAGCGTCCACCGGGATGCGTGCGCTGCACTCGAGACACTGCAGCGGCCAACGGGATTATTGCGCGGCATAGCCGATTTCATCCTGAATCGTCAGGCTTAACGGGCAGAAGACCCTCAGGGAGGCCCTCGCGTTCAAGACTCGTTGTAATTAAATCATGAAACATACGTTCGAACCAGCGCCTTCCTCTTCAGTAATAAAGGCAGGACTCCTCATTCTTCTGACCGCCGTCTTCTTCTCGGGCGCGTGCCGAAAACCAGCCGCATCGTTCGATGAAGCAGCCTACAAAAAAGAGATCGAGAAGTGGCAGAGCGACCGTCTGGCCGGCCTGAAAAAGGAAGACGGGTGGCTTACTCTGGTGGGACTGTTCTGGCTCAACGAAGGCGAGAACAAATTTGGCAGCGATCCATCTAACGTTGTGGTTCTGCCGAAGGAGAGAGCGCCAGGGCTGGCCGGCTGGTTAACTCTGGAGCAAGGTCGCGTGCGGTTGAAGACAAGCCCAGGGGTTGAAATCACATCCGGAGGCAAAACCATCACTTCAATGGATCTGAAGGACGACAATGATGACAGCGGGCCAACCGTTCTGAGACTGGGAAGGCTGATTATCAACGTCGTGAAGCGCGGCGATCGCATCGGCGTTAGAGTCAAAGATACAGAAAGCCAGACGCGCCGGGAGTTCAAAGGCCTGGAGTATTACCCGATCGATTCGAAGTGGCGAATTGAAGCTCGCTTCGAGCGATACCAGCCGCCAAAGATCATTCCCATTACAAATGTGCTCAGCATGACCGACGACGAGACCTCGCCCGGCGCGTTGGCGTTTGAGGTGGGCGGAAAGACCTATCTCATTGATCCGATACTGGAGAAAGGCGAGACCGATTATTTTGTGATGATTGCCGACGGCACTACAGGAAATGAAACGTATGGCGCCGGCCGTTATCTTTATGTTTCGCCGCCGGATGCTTCAGGCAAGGTTGTAATTGATTTCAATAAAGCGTACAGCCCACCATGTGCGTTCACCAACTTCGCCACCTGCCCATTGCCACCTCAACAAAATCATCTTCCATTTCGCATCGAAGCCGGCGAGAAGAAATATGGCGGCACCGTGCATTAATACGCCGCTTTCTTCTGCATGGCTTTCAGGGTCTCAGGAATGAACGAAGTGATGTGGTGGGTGGCCGTGTGGCCATCGGCGAAGCTTTGATAAAGCATGAAATCCGGCAGCGAAAGACAGCTCAGCGGTGACTGCAAGTTGTAGCCGGTGTCGATCCCTATGGCGCTTTTGAAAAGGTAGATGCCGTGACGGCCCAGCCGCCCGCGCCAGGGCAGGAAAGTGGTAGGCGTATGGCCGAAAACGCAAGGCTTACCGACGTACTCTTTGTAGAACTTCGCGTCGCGTGACCAAAGCAAAGCCTGCGGTGAACTATCCCGCGGATGCTTGTCCTGTTCCAGTCCGGCATGAACATACAGCGCGTAATCGTCTTCATGATAAAGCGGCATGTCGCGGAAGAATTGCAGATGCTCCACAGGCACGGCCTGACCGATTAGATCGCGAGCCTTTTCAAAGTCTTCATCCGTCCTTACCTGCAAACGTTGACCCGTGTACTGCGCGAACGTGTGCTCGCTCCCGGTCACCGGGGCTAGCCATATATTGGAGACCTCGTCGATGAAGTCGAGCAGCATCTGTTCGTGATTTCCGCGCAGGCAGATCACTCGCTCGGGATTCTCACGAACCAGTTTGACGACATACGCAACACAGCCGGGAACGTCCTTGCCGCGATCGATCAGGTCGCCGAGGAAAACCAGCACGTCGGATGATTCATCGCGTGGCAGCAGCTCGAGCAGATTCTGCAGCTGCGCGCAACGGCCGTGAACGTCTCCGACGACGAAAGTTTTCATGCGATTCCTTTTTGATGAACAAATCCCGTTCTGTTTAGAGTCGGGCTACCGCCCGACTAAGCGGGCGGTAGCGCGCTTCTAAACACGAGAGGGTGCTACACCTTAATTGAATTCATCAGTTTCTTAAAATCCGGGTCATCGTGGAAACTCTTCCAATTACGATCTCTTTCAAACCACTCGCGATTCTCGTTTCCCAACTTGATAGCTCGCGCCAGCCACTCCAGAGCCTCTGCGCGTTTGCCGGCGACCGCATACGCCGAGGCCAGCCAGTATGCAGCATCGTGATCCGCGGCGGCCGCTTCCTTTACCTGCGCGGTAATCTCTCCAGCGGCCGCCTCCTGATCGCCTTTGGCGCTCAGGCACATAGCCAGCACCGGTCGCACCCCATGCATCTTCGGATGTTGCTTGAGGACTTGCTGCATCAGGTCGGCAGCAGAATCAGCGTCGCCGGTATGGTACAGGGTCAGGGCCCGAAATGTCTTGAGCAGTGGATGGTCCGGCTCAATCGCGCTCGCCTGATCCAACTCGCGCATCGCCTCTGCCGGCCGTTGCAGGAACATCAGCAGGCGGGCGCGATTGTATGCCACAACGACTCGCTTCGAAGGGTCCAGACGTTCCATGCGATCGTAGCTGCGCAGCGCCCTTTCGTATTCGCCGTCGAGCCGGTAGATCGTGGCCGCTACGCGATGCACGGCCGCTTCATTTGGCGCCTCCTGGCGCAGCAACTTGATCTCGTCGCGGGCTTTCTGTTTGTCGCCGCGCGCCAGAAAAATGTAAATCATGTGCAGGCGCGCTTCGATCAGGTGCGGATCCAGAGCCAGGGCGGACTTCAACTCTTTCTCTGCTCGCGCGTAGTCGTCCGCATCGCCAAAACCTTTGACGACTCTGGTGGCAAAACAAACCCCCAGCCCGGAATAAGCCAGCGCAAAATCCTTGTCCAGCTCGACTGCCCGGCAGAAATGTTCTACGGCAGATTTGAAATCCTCGCGCGCGACAGTGCGATTGATAAAGCGCACCAGGGCATCGCGTCCGCGCAGGTATTCTTCATAAGCTTCTGAGTTGGCAGTGGCCCGCCGCGCGATGAGTCCCTCTTCGGAGGGCGTTAGTTCCAGCCGCAGTCCTTCCACTATGCGCTGCACGATCGTGTCCTGTACGGCGATGATGTCTCCGGCAGCAACATCAATGCGATCGCTCCAGAGGATTTCCCCGGACTTCACATCCAGGAGTTGTGCCGTGACGCGAAACCGCTCACCGGCTTTCAGAAAACCCGCGGCAAGCACGGCGTTTACGCCGAGCTGGCGTCCGATCTCCTCCGGGTCCTCTGTCTTCCCGTGATACCTGGCAATCAATGAAGAGGGTCGCACAATCAGAGAACGAACGCGCGCCAGCTCGGTGATCACGGCGTCGGCCAGCGCAAATTCGTAAAAGCTCGAGGCCGGGTCGTCGCTCAGGTTCTTGAACGGGAGTATGGCCACACTCTTACGTTCGGTCTGACCCATGCTCGTTACCGGCGTCTCGTGAACTTCTTTGGGCTGCGAACCTGAAGGTTTATCCAGCGGGGCTGTCGTAGATTCCGATCCGGTGATCCCGCGAAACCAGCGCAACGCCCTGCTCATGGGACTGGCCCCGGAAAGATGCCGCGGCGCAATCGGCGTCAGCGGCTGGGCGAACATCTCTTCACCGCCGGCCTCGACCTGGCGCAGCACGGTGCGTAGATCGTCGCGAAACTCCGCAATCCTCTGGTAACGCTCGCGCGGATCTTTTGCCATGGCGCGATCGAGGATCTCTTGTAAACGCGGTGGCGTGCCGCCGGGACGCGCTTCGGCCAGCGGCTTCGGTTCTTCGTGAAGCACTGCGTGACGCACGTCAATGCTGGTCCTGCCCTGGAACGGCCAGGTGCCGGTCAGCATCTCGTATAACAAAACACCGGTGGAAAAAATATCGGCCCGCGAGTCAACCCGGTCGCCGCGCGCCTGTTCCGGCGCCGCGTATGTCGCCGTCCCATAGGGCACGCCCAGCTCAGTCAAGTCAGTGTGATGAATTCCCGAAGTGCGCGCTTCACTTTCATCCAGTAATTTGGCGAGACCGAAATCGAGCACTTTAACCTGGCCGGCGCGGTTCACCATCACGTTGCCGGCTTTGATGTCGCGATGGATGATGCCCTGCGCGTGGGCAGTGGCCAGCGCATCGGCCACCTGAATCGTAATTGACAGCGCGCTGCGCAAATCCAAAGGCCGGCCGCTGACCAACTGGCGCACGTTCCGGCCTTCGACATACTGCATGGCGATGAAGTGCACGTCGCCGATTTCGTTCAGATCGAAGATAGTGCAAATGTTCGGATGATCCAGCGACGAAGCAAGCTGTGCCTCGCGTTGAAAGCGTTTCAAGTTGGCTTCTTTGACGGTAAGTTCGGGCGGCAAGACTTTGACAACCAGCGGGCGGCCCAGCTTGGTATCGAGAGCTTTGTAGACAGTTCCCTGACCCCCCTCGCCGATCTTTTCGAGGATCTTGTAACTGCCCAGAGTTGCGCCGATCATGAGGCGACTATTTAACTCCCAGACGCGTGCCGGCGCAACTGCTACTGTGGTTCGAAGGAACGATTCAACTGTCCTGCGAAGCAGGCTCAACAGATGATTTCGTCTATACTCTTAAGTGCTGGCAGATCATGGAAACCCTTGAGGAACGCATCAAGAGAGTGTTGCAGGAAAGTATCTCTGTGGTTCCGTACAATCCTGCCTGGCCGCGAATGTTTGAAGAGGAAAAGATGCACCTGCTGGATTGTTTACCTCATGAGTTGGTCAGACGCATCGAGCACTTTGGCAGCACTGCCATACCCAACCTGTCCGCAAAACCAATCATAGATATTCTGGTGGAAGTTACATCGCTGGAAGAGACAAAAAAGAGAATCGTTCCGGTGTTGGAAGCGCAGGGATACGATTATTTCTGGCGGCCAACGCATGGTGAGGACGGCCCGCCTTTCTATGCCTGGTTCATCAAGCGAGACTCAGCCGGGAACCGCACTCATCACATTCACATGGTGGAACATGACTTTGAACACTGGGACAGACTGCTCTTTCGCGATTACTTGATTGAGCACCCCGCGACAGCCAGGGAATATGAACTCTTGAAATTGAGATTGAGCCGCGATCATGGGAATGATCGCGTCGCATACACGAATGCAAAAACAGAATTCGTTGGCCGGGTGACGCAAACGGCGAAGGAGGAAAGTCAGAACCGCCTGCGGTAGCGGGCGGGCCTCCCTGTCTGGCATGACCCAGATGTTCCCCTGTCAAAGGGCCCGCCCGCTACCGTAGGCGGTTCTGACTAATACGCGGCCCTGCTACTGCTTTACTTCTGCCAGTCCCATCTGCCAGAGCATGAACGCGTAATCGAAGGCGACGTCTTTCAGCGCGTCGTACCGGCCCGAAGAACCGCCGTGCCCCGCGCCCATGTTTACCTTCAATAACAGCGGGTTCTGATCCGTTTTCATCTCGCGCAGCTTGGCCACTAACTTCGCGCCTTCCCAGTAGGGCACCTGGCTGTCGTTGAGCGAAACCTTCACCAGCATCGTCGGATAATCCTTCGCGGCGACGTTGTCGTAAGGCGAGTAAGTCCTCATGTACTCAAACGCCGGCTTCTCATTCGGATTTCCCCATTCGATGTATTCGCTCGTAGTCAGCGGCAGTGTCGCGTCGAGCATAGTGTTCAGGACATCGACGAAGGGGACCTGAGCGACTACGGCTTTGAAAAGGTCAGGGCGCATGTTTACGACCGCGCCCATCAGCAGGCCGCCGGCGCTGCCCCCCTGTATGACCAGACGGTCGCTGGAGGTGTACTTCTGCTTGATGAGGTATTCGGCTGAGCTAATAAAATCCGTGAACGTATTCATCTTCTTCATCATGCGACCGGCATCGCGCCACTCTTCGCCCAGTTCGCCGCCACCACGTATGTGCGCGATGACGTAAATAACGCCGCGGTCAAGCAAACTCAACCGGTTGGAACTGAAAGTTGGGGAGATCGAGATGCCGTACGATCCGTAGCCGTACAGAAGTAGTGGCGCCGAGCCGTCGAGTTTCGTTCCCTTGCGGTAAACCATAGACAGCGGAATGAGCGTGCCATCAGACGCCTTAGCAAACAAACGCTCGGATTGGTAATTCGCCTTATTGAAACCGCCGGGCACTTCCGTTTCTTTCAAGAGCGTCGCCTTGCGCGTGTTCATGTCATAGTCAAACACTGAACTCGGGGTGACCAACGACTGATAGTTGTAACGGACGGTCGCCGTGTTGAATTCATGGTTTTGCGAAAGCGAAGCCGCATACACAGGCTCGGGAAACTCGATGCGCCGCGTTTTGTGGGTTTTGAAATCAAAGATCTCCAGCCGCTGCAAACCATTTTCCCACTCCGACAAAACCAGATGAGCGGCAAAAGGATCGACTGCTTCGATCTTCACCGCCGGTCGATGCGCAATGAATTCCTTCCAGTTTTGCTGTGCCGGATTGGAATCCGGCGCAGTCACCACGCGAAAATTTTTCGCACCTTTGTTTGTGCGAATGTAAAAAAGCTTTCCGCGGTGATCGATGTCGTATTCATGATCCGGCTCGCGCGGACTGATCACTTTCAGCTCAGCGGTGGGCATGTTTGCCGGCAGATAACGATATTCGGTTGAGGTCTTGCTTTCGGAGCCAACGAAGATTACGGCCTTGTCGCGAGTGCGGCCCGCCCCGATGTCGAAAAGTTCGTCCTTCTCTTCAAAAATCAAGTCCGTTTTTCCGGCGCCCAGCACGTGGCGGAAAAACTTGTCGGAACGCTTAGTCACCGCATCTTCGGTAGTAAAGAAGATTGTCTTATTGTCGGTGGCCCAGGCTACGTTGCCAACGCGCTCGAACGATTCGGGCAGCAGTTGGCCGGTACGCAAATCTTTGATCTGGAGTCTGTACTGGCGATAGCCCGTGGTGTCAGTTGAGTACGCGAGCAGGTTCCCATCGTCGCTGGGAACGAACGCGCCAATGCTGAAGAACTTCAAACCTTTCGCAAGTTCATTTTGATCCAGCACCAACTCTTCCTTCGCGTTCAGGCTGCCTTTCTTCCGGTAGTTGATCGAATATTGTTTACCCTTCTCGGTATGCGTGTAGTAAAAGTAATCGCCCCGGCGATAAGGCACGCTGTCGTCCGTCTCCTTAATGTGCCCCACCATTTCGTTATACAGCTTCTCTTGTAGCGCGGCAGTGGGCTTCATCACGGCGGTCGCGTAAGCATTCTCCGCTTCCAGATGCGCGAGGACTTTAGGGTTGGTTTTCTCGCGCAGCCAGAAATAATTATCGACCAGCGTCTGCTCATGGATCCTGGTGGTTTTCGGATTCTTCTCTGTCATGGGCGGCTTGGTTGCTTCTCCATTCTGAGCAAAACTATCACTAGTGAAAACTGCTATTGCTGAAAGGATTATTAATGCAAGGACGAGAGCCGTGTGGGTATTTCGCATGTACGTTTCCTCTTTAAGTTTCTTAGGCCAGGGACCCGGAATTTGTAACGAATTGAATACAAACATTCAAGCAATGGCTCGTTGGCACAACCTGGTTCGATTCGGATTTTCTCATATAGGGCACACGTAGGGCACACGGCCCTCAATCGTGCACCGTTCAACCACGTGGCGGATCACCCCAACCGGAGCCGATGTACTTTCCGTCTTCGACCATGCAGGGCACCGTCGGATCGCCTCCCGAATAGCCAAGCATTTCTTTGCGGCGTGCGCGATCGGTTTGCGCGTCGTAGTCCGTGAAAGCGATGCCTTTCGAGTTGTAATGGTCGCGCGCCTGCTGACAGTACGGGCAGCCGGGTTTCGTATAGATCACTAGTGCCACTTCGAATTTACCTCCGCAGTACTGTTAGTTTAGCAGCGTCGCGATAGAGATGCGAAGCCTTAGCACGAGCGGGTACTGATGCAGTTTGGTTGGAATAACCACAACGCGCACCCTTTCGGGCCTTTGGCCCTCAGCCCTGCTGCCAGTGAGCGCCCTCTCAGGCAAATGGCCGAACTGCATCAGTGCCTACGAGCGGCCCGGTGAATTTCAGCAGGGCTTATTGTTTTTCAGATCAGAACAGCTATACTGCGCCCATGTCAGAGCCAGGGCTCCAGGCCAACCAACCGCCGCAGCCTACCCAAAGCGATCTATTCGATCCGTACGAAGAACTGATCACGATCGAGGTTCTTGGCAAACAGGTTGAAGTGCCGGAGAAGAATCGGCTGCTGCGTTGTTTCCAATACGTCTCCATGAAAACGATCTCGTATGGAGACTTTTGCTGGAATGGAGACTGCACCAACTGTCAGGTTTGGTACCACACCGGCGGGCAAACCGAGGCCGAAGACAGGCCTGCGCTTTCATGCCGGCTGGAAGTAAGCCCGGGCATGGTCATCACAAAATTGAACCCCTTTGTTGTGCTGGAAGGCATTAACAAGTAGAACAGATCAGAGGTCAGAGGTCAGAAGTCAGCAAGAAGTCTTACCTGATCGTTTACCGATTGAATTTAATACTTGGGCACACTGGGATCGACTTCATTTGACCAGGCGGTGATCCCGCCTTTGAGGTTGGTGAGGTTGCCGGCAAAGCCTGCTTGCTTCAGTGCCTGAATCGCGCGGGCGCTGCGTCCACCCATCTTGCAATGAACGACAGTGTCACGATTTGGATCGATTTCCGACATGCGATTAATAACCTGCGCCAGTGGAATATGAATTGAATTCGGAATACGCGCGATAGCGACTTCATTGGGCTCGCGCACGTCCACGATCTGAACATCCTCGCCACTGTCCAGTTTCTGTTTCAGCTCGCTGGCGGTGATCTCCGGCATTGCCTGGGGATTAGCTTGGCTCATTATTTCTCCCGTGTCAGTTCGTCTTGATTCAACCAGGACATAAAAGCGACAGACAGGAATGTCTGTCCTACGCTGAGACCATCGCTCCCGGGTAACTCGCCCCGAGTTTCGATGGATCACCTTCCGCGAGGGTGTTCACCAGCTCCTGATGGAAATAGTCGTAGCGGGCAGCTACGGGTGGGGCGACCCGCTTGTCATACATCTGTCGCGAGCGATCGATGTCGTCGCGCAGGTGATCATAGATGTTGCTCTGCGATCGGCCGTCCTTAACCTTCTGCTCGTTGTAGAGCTTGATCTCGGAAACCAGTAAACGCGCAAAGCGGCGCGCGTCATTGTGAAGCCGCTTTTCATCTTCGCTCACTTCGATAGGCAGATCTGCGTCAGAGCTTCCCCAGCGCCGCGCCGTGCCGAGCGGAGCAGCATACTGTCCGGGCACCGAACCAAGCGGTTCCGGTGAAGATTGAACGTGAAGCGACGCCTCCTCCAGGGACTCGCTTGCCGGCGGCGCGTGTTGTTCCTGCACAGATTCTATTTCGGGCGCAACGCTGATCTGTTCCGGGATATGTTCAGCGACCAGTTCGGCTTCCTGTTCGACGTATGGCGTATATTCCTCCTGCGGCGCCGCAGCAGTTGGTGGCGGGGCAGGTTGCTCGTAGGCGGTGGACGCTTCAGCCGGCGCCGCTTGTTTCGTTGTCGCCGCGCGTGACAGGGATAAGAGCTCGACAGCCATACTCGCCACCCGAACCAGTGTCTCGAGCGCTTCGAGATTCAAGGCATCAGAGTCGAGCGCCGCCGAATCAGCATAAAGCACAGCCACACTTTTATCCCGTACTACCATCGGCACGGCAACGATGCGTTCCGGAGGCTCGCCTCCGAGCCGGTTTAGCAGCAGATGATTTTCAGATTTCGATCCGGGAGTTCCGCTCCATGAAGTACGCGAGTGGGCCACGTCACCGAGCACGGTATCCGCCGACAGCGGCAAAGCAATCTCGCGCACCATATCATCACCGACTGAACCCTCCAGCCCGCGCGCGCGCCAGCCGATGGCCTGTTCATGTCGAATGACAAAGAACGCTACTCGCGGTGCGAACGACGAGGCGCGATTTACCAGAGTGTTGAGTATGTCGGCCTGGGAGTGCTGGCCATGGAGTTCTTCGACCGCAGATTTGATAATTGCCAGATCGCTCGATGCTTTGGCTTTTGAGGATTCCGCCGCCGCCTGTTCGATACCGCGTTCGTGCGCCGCGCGCAGATGTTCGGCGATGGTAACGGCCACCGATGTGTCTGACATAGTGTCGCTGGTGGAGCGTTCCACCAGGCGCGTGAAGGATTCGTTTAGCTCGCTCTGCAGGCGAAAGACTTCTTCCTGCATCGCGCCCAAACGCCGGCTGATATAAGCCTCAACTTCTTCGCGCAAACTCGTATCCAAATCGTCACTCGACACTCTTTCACCCTCCGTTTCAATCGCGCCGCCGGTGAAAATCAGCGCCGACGCGCCTTAATTGGCTGTATTGGAAAAGCTGGAGACGAAACGTTCCGAGAACAATCATAGCCTCTAAGCGATTATGGACGGCACAGGGAAGCGAGTCAAGAAGTGCGTAAGAAAGGTTGTATCCTGGAAACGGGCACTCTAAGCAGCCGCCGGCAGGCCCTTGCGCGCGATCATTTCCATCACATCGCAGAACCGATCGAGCTCGCCGATTGTGGTGTAGAGATTCGGCGTAATACGCAGACCCTGGAACTCCTCATGAATTATCGGAGTAGTAAAGATATGATGTGTGGCGAACAGGTAATTGCCCACCGCGGCCGGATTCAGGCCTTCGATCTGCACGTTCGCAATGGCGCACGATTGTTTCTCATCGAAGGAAGTGTTGAAGCGAATCTTCGGGACATTCTTCAGCCGGTTCATCCAGTAGCGCGAAAGGTAACGCAAGCGTGCTTCCTTGCGTTTGCCGCCGATGCCGTTATGAAAAAGCAGGGCCTCGCCAATGGCCAGCTTCGGCGCCGCTGAGTGGGTCCCGATCTCCTCAAACTTGCGTATGTCGGCGGCTTGCTTCTTCTCGGCCGCGAACAGTGGCCAGATGTGTTCAATCTGGTCGCGTTTGACGTAAAGCATGCCGGTGCCTTTCGGCGCGTAGAGCCACTTGTGCAGCGACGTGCCAAAGTAGTCACACCCCAGATCCTTCTGTTTGAAATCGAACTGCGCAAACGAGTGGGCGCCGTCAACTATAGTTTCGATGCCGCGGGCGCGAGCCATATCACAGACTGTCTTCACCGGAGTTATCTGACCGGTGATGTTGACCTGATGTGCGATCTGAATCAGGCGGGTGCGGTTGGTAACGGCCCCCTCAAAAGCTGCGGCAATTTCGCTGAGGTTCTGCGGCGGAATAGGGATCTTTATGAGTTTGAGCGAAATCCCTTCGCGCTGTTCGCGCTGGCGCACGGTGGTGAGCATGCGGCCATAATCCTGCGTGGTAGTCAGAATCTCGTCGCCGGACTTCAGGTTAATTCCCAGCAGCAGCGTCTCCAGCGATTCAGAAGCGTTGCGGGTGATGGCAATCTCTTCGCGGTCGCAGCCAAACAACTCGGCCAGGCCGGTGCGGATCGTTTCCGATTGCGGCTCCAGAATCTGCCACATCGTATAAGCCGTCGCGTCCTCCTGTTGCCAGATGTAGCGCACCAGCGCCTCAGTGACGATGCGCGGGCTGGGTGAGACGCCGCCATTGTTCAGATTGATTATGCCGCGCGTGACCGAGAAGGCGTTCTGGATCGTGAACCAGAAATCCTCGTCCATCGCGACCTGTTGCGGCGATAAATGTGCGATGCTTCTGGTAGCCGCGTGAACCTCTTGCAGTAGCGACCCAACCGGAGACGAAGCAAGGGCGGCCAGTCCCAAACCTTTACCGGTCAGGCTAAGAAAACGACGGCGATCAGAATCAACGTGGGAAGGACTTTGAATCCTCGTCATGGAGACGTTCGCTCCTCTGCTTTTGGAATTGTATTCTGGACATTCATGAGATAGCCAGGCCGTGTGATTAGCTTGAGTTGCTCGCGATTTGGACTCGCCACAAACCTGACTGTCACTTTACGAAATCCTTTTTCAACAGGCCTGCCCGGAGGTTCGAAACCAATCAGGTATTGGAAATGTAAATCGTGGACGATCTCCGCGGCTGCTCGCATCAACTCATCGTTATCCCTGGGAAAGAAAACGCGCCCGCCGCTTTCCCCCGCGATTTTACGCAAAAGCGCTTCCGCCGCTTCCCGCGGACTGCGGCGCACGACGAGGCCCCCCTGCTTGCTTAGCAAGTTGACGATTCCCACAACAAAAACCTGCACATCTTTTTCGCGAAGCAATTTGGCGAGTTTGCCGTCACCGTAATAACTGGCCCGATCTTCTCCGTCCGTGAACACCACGACTGCCCGGCGTCGATCTGCGGCGCCGTTTCGATGTTCTGCGGTGTGATTGACCGCCAGGTAAACACCATCAACGACGGCGGATTGACCTTTCTCCGCATAGAACCAATCCAATACCTCAATAAGCTTTGCTTTGTCCGGCGTGAAATCCACGACCGTTTCAACCTTGTCGCTGCTGATGAAACGCTCAATGAAGGTTTCGTCAGCCGGGTTGTTGCCGTTGACGATCAACTTCGCGGCCGCGATGACGGGTTTGATTAGATCGCGAAACGATCCCGAGTTGTCTACTACCAAAGCGTAATCAACGGGTCGGACATCCCGCGAGAACATCGAAATGATCTGCGGGAGCTTGTCTTCTATCAGCTGTACATCCTCTTGACGAACTTCATCAACTGAGTGATTCGCGCTATCCGTCGCAATCATGGTGAGCTTCACGGTTTGTGCCGGAGCCGCGGCTGGAGGTGGTGAGGGACTTTGGGTGAAGCATGGGCTCGCTGTCCAGGTAACAGTGCCGAGGACGAAAAGAAAATGTAGCAGCGTCTTGTTTGCAGCCTTCATCACGGCTTAGCCCTCTGCTTAATTTAACGAGTCATAGGCATCTATCGATCAGCCGAAGACCCATCGCAGGCAGAAGATTGAAATCTGTCTCAATCGCAGCCGTCACACTT
>DASXRU010000032.1:0-6856 GCA_036506395.1 Pyrinomonadaceae bacterium
CGGGCGCCAGGGTGATCGATCTCGGCAATGTCACGCTGCTTCCCGGCTTCATTGATGCGCACACGCACCTGGTCGGACGCGTGCTGGGCGATCCGGAAGGCGACGCGGCCGCGGTCAGGGACTACGACTCGTTCGGCGCGATCTTGGGCGTGCTTCACGCGCGCGATACCTTGATGGCCGGATTCACCAGCGTGCGTAACGTGGGCGCCGCGGGACGCTTCGATGATATGGCTCTGCGTAAGGCAATCAACGAAGGGTGGACCATTGGGCCTCGCATGGAAACTGCCGGCCACGCGATTGGAATCACCGGTGGTCACTGCGATCAAAACGGATTTCGACCCGGCGTAATGCTAGTTGGTCCAATGGATGGTATTGCGAACGGCCCGGAAGAGATTCGCGCCGCCGTCCGTTATCAGATCAAGTACGGCGCCGATGTTATCAAGACTTGCGCCACCGGTGGCGTGTTGTCGGAAGGCGACGCGGTCGGCGCGACTCAATACAGCTTCGAAGAGTTGAAAGCGCTCGTTGAGGAAGCAAATAAACTGGAGCGCAAGGTCGCCGCCCACGCGCACGGCACCGAAGGAATCAAGCTGGCGGTGCGCGCCGGCGTCTCTTCAATTGAGCACGGATCGTTCCTGGATGAAGAAGGGGCCCGCCTGATGGCCGAGCGCGGAACTTTCCTGGTGCCCACCCTGATGGCCGGCGAGGCCGTGGAGCGAGCCGCAAAGAACGGCGTATTGAAAGGACACCGCGCGGAGAAGGCGCTGGCCGCCGCCGCGGCTATACGAAAGGCGATAAAGCTCGCCGTCGCTAACAAGATTCAAATCGCTCTGGGAACGGACGCAGGTGTGATCCCGCACGGCACCAACGCGCGCGAGTTCGTGCTGATGTGCGAATGGGGCGG
The DNA here is from genome assembly GCA_036506395.1 of Pyrinomonadaceae bacterium. Lineage (GTDB taxonomy): Bacteria > Acidobacteriota > Blastocatellia > Pyrinomonadales > Pyrinomonadaceae > DASXRU01. The sequence goes on from DASXRU010000032.1 coordinate 905, forward strand.
CATGAGCAACATGGATTCAATCAGGGCGGGCACACTCAACGGCGCAAAGCTACTTGGCTGGGACAGTAAAGTAGGGTCATTGGCGCCGGACAAATTGGCCGACATCGTCGCCGTCTCAGGCGATCCGCTGAAGGACATTCACTCTATGGAAAAGGTTGTGTTTGTGATGAAGAATGGCGTGGTCTACAAGCAGAGTCGAGAGTAGCCGGTTTCGAAGGTGCTGTTACAGTAGTGGATAAGTACGGACACCAGTTCGCCTGTTCATTGAAAAACTTGCCGAGCACAGTTATGCTTCAATCATGAGTTTCAACGAAGTCATCGCTGAGCTTCCACTACTTACCTTTGAAGAGCGGCAGATTCTGATTCGGCGGGCATTGGAGTTGGACGACCCGCCTTTGTCCGCGGCCGATGAGGAGTTGGTTGAAGCGCGTCTTGCGGCGCATCGTTCTGATCCGGATTCCTCTGTGTCGCTGGATGAAATGAAGCGGCGCCTGCGCTCTCGGTCGAAATCATGAGGTGGCAAGTCGTTGCGCGGCCTGAGGCGGAAGACGACGTAATTGAAGCAGCAGAGTGGTATGACACTCAACGTGCCGGTCTTGGAGACGAGTTTACTACTGAGATATTGAACGTATTCGATGCCCTTGAAATAAATCCCCTGCTGCACTGCCGCCAGCATCCAACCAAGAACATTCGTTGGCGTTATCCAAAGCGATTCCCTTATCGCGTAATTTACTAAGCATTCGAAGAAGAGAAGCTCGTGATCATCGCCGCCGTGGTTCACGCGGTCCGACATGATCGCGTTTGGCGAAGACGAGTATGACTATTCTCCTCGCTGCAATTCAGAGAGCGAAACTGCTTGAAGATTTCAAAGTATCGCCACTCCTTTCTGCCCGGGCGCCAGGGAAGTAATTACTCGCCAGTGAATTTCGGCGGGCGCTTCTCGAGAAACGCTGTTACCCCTTCCTTGAAATCCTTCGTCTGTCCGGACTGAATCTGAGTTACGCGCTCCAGTTCGAGTTGCGCCGCTAAGTCGTTAGTCGCACTTTGTTCGAGCAGTTGCTTGATGCGTCCGATGGCGGCCGTGGGCGCCGCGGCCAACCGGCCCGCGAGCTTGAGGGCCGCCGCCATCAGATCGGTATCCGCAACAACGGCATTGATCATTCCCAGCTCTGCCGCCCGCGCTGCGTGCACGACGTCCCCCGTCATCAGAAGCTCGGTGGCGATCTTCCAGCCGGTCAGACGCGGCAGTATAAAAGTGCCGCCACAATCCGGTGTCAGGCCAATGCGAATAAACGCCTGATTGAATTTTGCGCTTTCGCCGGCGATCACCAGATCGCACGCCAGCGCAAGATTGCAGCCCGCCCCTGAAGCAGCGCCGTGAACGGCCGCGATGACGGGCAAAGGCGTTTGCCTGATCAGCAGAACGCATTCATGAAGCAACTGCAAAGGCTCGTCAAAGAAAGCTTCCAATCGGCCTTCATGTTTGGCGATCTGCTGCATTTCGCGCAGGTCCCCGCCGGCGCAAAAAGCCCGCCCGGCCCCCACCAGCACGATCGCGCGAGCGCCATGTTCGCCGGCCGCCGCAAAGGCAAGCTTCAATTCGCGGCCCATCTGGTTCGTTAATGCATTAAGCGCATCGGGCCGGTTGAGGGTTACCAACGCGACTGCCTCGCGCATTTCGAATAGCAAAGTTTCGTAACTCATTCTTTTCTGATTCCGGTCGCTACCGAGGGTACTTTAAGCTCGTACGGGCAAGGTTCAACCTTCCCGAATCGCAGGGCGAGGGTTTTTACTGCAGCTACTACCGATAAAACTGTCTTTAGGTTTGCGCGCGGCTGGCGCTGAAGCATTCACCGCAGAGAACAGGCCTTCCCGTCGAAGGCTTGAAAGGCACGGTGTCGGTCTTGCCGCATTGGTCGCAGGTAATTTCGAACCGTTGCCGCTCGCCACCGCCGCCGCCCCGCGCTCCGCCGAAATTGGCGCGCCGCGCATCGCGACAGGTCTTGCAGCGTTTTGGCTGGCTCAGATTTCGTTCCTGGTAGTACTCCTGTTCACGTTCGGTAAAAGGAAAGGTCTCGCCGCATTCGGCACATTGGATGTCAACGTCTGGCATGACTGGTTTCTCCCGTCAAAGCAAAGCGCCTCGCCGTGCTTCGACCTCTGGTGACAGCGAGCCGCACGCTCGCTTTGCTCTTCCTCCGCGGCGTACCTGGCCAGGCTTTTTGCATCGCATTTCCAGCTTAACTGCGGTCGGCCGAGCGTCGCGTTGCGAGGTTCTAATGCAGGCCAGAGTTTACTCCAGCGCGTGGGCCCTGTACAGATATTTAGCCTTCGCGCGCCAGCTCCCGGACATGCGCCAAAACCGTGCCGCCAAGCGTCTGAAGGTTGTAGCCGCCTTCCATGCATGAAATGACTCGGCCCGAGCACACGCTGCCGGCCCATTCCTTTACTACCTGTGTCAGCGAGACGAAGTCATCGTCTTCAAGAAGCAATTGACCCAACGGATCAGCCTCATGCGCGTCGAATCCCGCTGAAATGAATACCAAATCAGGTTTGAAGCGGGCGTCTATTCCTTCGAGGGCAGACTCGAATACGCGTCTTTGCTCTTCCGCGGGCACGCGCGCACGCAATGGCACGTTCATCGTGTAGCCCTGGCCGCGGCCGATTCCAGTCTCGCCCCGGGCGCCAGTACCCGGATACCACGGATACTGGTGCATCGAAAAGAAAAACACCGATGGGTCATCGTAGAAAATTCCCTGCGTTCCGTTGCCATGATGGACATCCCAGTCAACGATGGCCACGCGTTCGATCTCGGGATAATGAGTTTGCGCGTAGCGCGCGGCGATGGCGACATTATTAAAAAGACAGAAGCCCATCGCCCGTTCCGCGGTGGCGTGATGGCCGGGAGGACGCACTGGTAGAAAGGCGTTGCCCGCCTCTCCGCTCATCACCGCATCAACCGCCCGGCATCCCGCGCCCGCGGCCCGCAGGGCAGCATCAAGCGAGTAAAGCGAAACAACGGTATCCGCATCGAGATAAGCCGTGCCTTCCCTGACCACCCGCTCGACATTCTTGAAATGCTGGGACGCGTGACAGGCCTGCACATCGCCACGAGCTGCTTCATTCGCCTCGACCTCGAGAAGCTTAGGCCACACTTCCGTATCCGCGCGCAATGCGTTCATCACGACTTCATAGCGTGCGGGCGATTCCGGGTGGCCCTCCCCGGTGTCATGCCTGGCGTAAATCGGATGGTGAATGATGGCTGTGGGCATGCGACGAATTATGCGAGAGCATTACCAGACGGTCAACGAAGCGTAGTAGGACAGGCATTCCTGCCTGTCGCCTGCCTGTCGCCTGCCTGTCGCCTGCCTGTCGTTTTGGAGTCAGCTAAACAGATAGAACTGGCTCAACCCGTCCGGTTACAGCTTGAGCATTAAATGCATACGCCCGAATGCAAAAAGATTGCGTTTTGAATCGGCAGGGCAGAAAAAGCTCCCGTAATTACGATTAATCTACACCATCCGTCGCCGTAGCTTTCGCGGAATACTGTTTGCTCCATCAGCATCCGGCTGAATGGTATCTCTCCCTGGGATTGTTCGGGATAGAGTTCATCAAAAAGGAGACAAGAAATGAAACGAGCACTTTTACTGTTACTGGCGGTGGTCATTCTTTTGGCCACAATCGTTCCTGCCAGCGCGCAGGATCGCCGGCGGCGACACCGGTCGCGCTTTGGACGTAAAGCCCGAACGGTGGCAATGATCGCCGGAGGCGCTGCGGCGGGTGGACTGATCGGCGGCAAGAAAGGCGCGGCTATTGGCGCCGGCGGAGCCGGTCTTTACGCAATGAACCGCCCCGCGGCACGGCGCCACTTCAAGCACGGCACCCGCAGGTTGGGCACAGTCGCCAGCGGCACGGCCCTGGGCGCAGGAGTGGGTGGCGCGATCGGACACCGTAAAGGCGCAGCTATTGGAGCGGCGGCCGGAGCCGGTAGTTCGTATCTGTACACGCGAAAGGCTCGGTCTTATCGGCGTCACCGCCGCCGGTATTAATCGGCGCGACGCGATTGATCAAGGCGGCCCCATTGATCGAGTGGGGCCGGCCCGGTAAGACGTGATAGCTGGAAAACTTGCAACCGGGAGAACAAAAACATGGCGTACGATGATGAACAAACCAGAAAAAGCCGCGTGGTAGTTGAAACACCAAACGCGCGACGCGAGGTAGTGCGCACTGAAACCGCGCGCGTGCCGGAACGAGCCGGAATGTCAGGTGGCCTGGTGGCGGCTCTGGTAATCGCCGCGGTTGCTCTGGTAACGATTCTGTTTCTGTTTCTGATGAGCCGGCAAACGGACGATACGACGAACGCCAATGTCGCACTGACAACGCAACAGCCGACGCCGCTCCCACAGACGACGATCGTGCAACAGCCGGCCCCACAACAACAGCCACCCATAATCATTCAACAGCCGGCGCCGGCAACACAACCGGCTCCTATTATTGTTTCGCCACCCGCATCGAGCAGCGGCACTGGCAACAATGGGGTTGACGACGCGACCATCCAGTCGAACATCGAGAAAAGATTCTCGGATGATCCGACATTCTCCAGCCTGGGTCTGAGCGTAATGGTCATTGACGGGAAGGCAACGTTGACCGGCACGGTGAAGACCCAGGCCTTGAAGAACCAGATTGAAAGATTGGTAAAGGGTGTAAAAGGGGTGCGTGAGGTTGATAACCAGATTCTGGTTTCAGGCTGAGGCGCTCTTTATGTTAGTTACAAAACGACACTACCACGCAAACAAAAAGCATCGCGTCCATTTGAAGGATCGCGATGCTTTTGGCTTTTGGAGTGCGCTGCCTTGTCAGCGCTTTTAATCGTCGCTGCGTCACACCGGGCAAACCAAAACATTGTTTAGAGTCGGGCTAACGCCCGACCGAGCGGGCGGTAGCCCGCTCCTAAACCTACGCAATAATTATCGTGACTGGCTGCGCGCGTAGTCCATTAACTCCGCGAGTAGCTCTGTAACCCCGTCTGCCAGGGTCGTGAAGTTGACGCCAAAACCAATTTGAGGATGCCGGTAAACTACCACGCCGATCAGGGGCAGCCATTTTCCGCTGGGTAACTGAATCTCAAATCGAACCTTTTCGCCTACCGATGTCTGGGCTATCGATTCAACGTAACAACCACTCATGCTGATATCGCTAATACGCGACGTGTATTTCCCGGAGTCACCTTCCCAGGCGACCTCCATTGGCAGAGGCACACGCTCGTCGCGCCTGCGATCCCGCATGACATTGTCGCCTGGTTCCAACCTTAGTGTTCCAATCTGTTCGAGGCGGTTTCGATGTTTCACTATGCGGCTGCAAATAAGGGAGGATCGTACCGCCATAACTCAGAGGGCGCAACAAGAATCTTTAGAACAAAGCCGGCGAATTGCCATGACAGTCATCGCCCGTGTGTTTCTCCTGCCTCATTTCGATAATGCAATAGAGTTCTGCCGGCAAGCATTGCCACCGCTACCGCCAGGAGACAGCCGACTCCGCCGGTAACCACCGATAGTTGGGCACCGACAAGCGCCGCCAGCGCGCCGGCCTCGAGCTCGCCAAACTGCGGCCCGCCCATGAAGAACACCATGTTGATTGAAGTCATGCGGCCGCGCAGGTAATCGGGGGTTGCAAGTTGGCGAATTGTTTGTCTCAGGATCGTACTAACGGTGTCTGCCGCGCCGATTATGGCCAGCATGACAAGCGAAATCCAGAAAACGCGTGACAGGCCAAAGACCACCGTAGCGGCGCCGAAGACCGCGACGGATCCAAGCACCACCGCACCCTGGCGGCGCAGCGCTCCCATCCGCGCCATCACTACTCCTGCTCCGATCGCTCCGACCGCAGGCGCGGCCGCCAGAATGCCTAATCCCCGCGGGCCGACGTGAAGGATCCTGTCTGCAAAGATCGGTA
>DASXRU010000033.1:0-29805 GCA_036506395.1 Pyrinomonadaceae bacterium
CCGGCGGCGGGACCGCGTACAACCCGGAAGAGTTTGAGGAGATCGTTCGCGCCGGCCTGGCCGCTTCGCCAATGCATGAAGTCCTGATCGAGGAATCGATCCTCGGCTGGAAAGAGTTTGAGCTGGAGGTAATGCGCGATCTGGCGGACAACGTCGTGATCATATGCTCGATCGAGAACTTCGATCCGATGGGCGTTCATACGGGCGATTCGATCACCGTGGCCCCGGCGCAGACCCTGACGGACGTCGAGTACCAGAAGATGCGGGACATGGCCATCGCCGTAATTCGAAAAGTCGGCGTCGAGACCGGCGGATCGAATATTCAGTTTGCGGTCAATCCCGAGGATGGCGAGATACGCATCATCGAAATGAATCCGCGGGTGTCGCGCTCGTCGGCCCTTGCTTCCAAGGCCACTGGCTTTCCGATTGCGAAGATAGCCGCGAAACTCGCCGTAGGCTACACGCTTGACGAGATTCCCAACGATATCACCAAGAAAACTCCCGCGTCGTTCGAGCCGACAATCGACTACGTTGTGGCCAAGATTCCCAAATGGGACTTCGAAAAGTTTCGCGAAGCAGAGGATGTTCTGGGCACGCAGATGAAGTCCGTCGGGGAGGTTATGGCTATCGGACGCACGTTCAAGGAAGCCCTTTTCAAAGGCTTGCGTTCACTCGAAGCGGTGAAGCCGCTGCGCCTGGAAGACATATCCGACGACGAGTTGCAGCGCAAGCTGGCCCGTCCCAACTCGCAACGTTTCTCCTACATCACCTACGCGTTGCAGCACGGCTGGTCCATTGAAGAAATTCACCGCCTATCGCGAATCGATCCGTGGTTTCTCGATCAACTTCTGCAGGTCATGCAGATCCAGGAAAGCGTAGAGGGGCACGAGCTGGAGCAGATACCCGCTGACAGTTTGCGAGCTTTCAAAGAGATTGCTTTGTCCGACCGGCGCCTCGCGTATCTGACGCACCGTTCCGAAGACGAGGTGCGCGCCTATCGCAAACAACTGGGCCTGGTTCCTGTTTACAAGCGGGTGGACACTTGCGGCGCGGAGTTTGAATCCCACACACCGTACCTTTATTCGACTTACGAACAGGAAGACGAGGCGCAGCCAACCGATCGGCGCAAGATCATGATTCTGGGATCGGGACCGAACCGCATCGGGCAGGGAATTGAGTTCGATTACTGCTGCTGTCATGCATCGTTTGCTTTGCGGGACGCAGGTTTCGAAACCATCATGGTGAACTGCAATCCCGAAACTGTCTCGACGGATTACGACACTTCGGATCGACTCTATTTCGAGCCGCTTACCTACGAAGATGTGATGAACATTATCGACGTGGAGAAGCCCGAAGGAGTAATCGTTCAGTTTGGCGGCCAGACGCCTTTGAACCTGGCCATGCGACTGCACGAATCGGGCGTTCCCATCATAGGGACTTCACCGGATTCGATTGACCTGGCTGAGGACCGGAAGCGATTCGGCGCTTTGCTAAACGACCTGGGCATCCCGCAGCCGGACAACGGCATGGCGGCGACGAGCGAAGAAGCAAAGCAGATCGCCGAACGCATCGGCTATCCCGTGCTGGTGCGTCCCAGTTACGTCCTGGGCGGGCGGGCGATGGCGATTGTTTACGACGAAGACAGTCTGGACGAGTACGTGCGCAATGCGGTGGACTTCGCGCCGGATCGCCCGGTCCTGATTGATAAGTTCCTCGAGCAGGCAGCGGAGTTTGACGTGGACGCGCTGGCGGACGAGGCTACCTGCATTGTGGCGGGGATTCAGGAACACATCGAGGAAGCAGGGATACATTCCGGCGACTCGTCCTGCGTCTTGCCGCCCGTGCGCATCGACGCCGAGCACCTGGAAACGATGCGGCACTACACGCGCACGCTGGCGCGGGCGCTGTCCGTGTGCGGCTTGATGAATATCCAGTTTGCGATCAGGGACGATCGGGTCTATGTGCTCGAGGTAAATCCGCGGGCGTCACGCACGGTGCCTTTCGTTTCTAAAGCAACGGGAGTTCCGATCGCTCGCATTGCGGCGCTGGTGATGGCCGGCAAGCCATTAGCCGAATTCAATTTGCCGCAGGATTTAACCGTTAACCGCTTTTTCATCAAATCGCCAGTGTTCCCCTTTGCGAAGTTTCCCGGCGTGGATCCGATTCTGAGTCCGGAGATGCATTCCACGGGTGAAGTCATGGGCGTGGGTGAATCGTTTGGCGAAGCTTATGCCAAGGCAATGATGGGTGCAGGCTTGAGTTTGCCTCGCAGCGGCACCGCCTTCATCAGCGTCAATGAAACGGACAAGGGCCAGTCGGTATTACTGGCGCGGCGCTTGACGCGTCTCGGCTTCGAGATCATGGCGACCCAGGGTACCGCCGCGCGCCTGCGCGAAGTGGGGCTGAAGGTGGCGAATGTTTTCAAGGTGAACGAGGGACGGCCAAACATCGTCGATCACATCAAACAAGGCGATATCGCTTTAGTCATAAACACGCCTTTGGGTCGGGCTTCGCATTTTGATGAGCAGGCAATTCGTCGCGCGGCTTTGCAGTACAGCGTTCCCTGTGTAACGACGATGACCGGGGCCCAGGCGATCGTCGAAGCGATTAGCGCGCGCAGCACCGGCGGCGCGTCAGGCGTGGTTTCGTTGCAGGAATTGCATGCGGTGGGCACTGCGGCTCGCTAAGATTCCGCCAGCGCGGCTACGCCGCCGCACAGTGCGGTAAGGCTTCGCCTTACCGTGAAAAGGATTATTAATTCTTCGAGGCTACGCTCGGACTTGAGGCGTAGCCTCAAGAACATTTTGAAGCGCTTCCGGAAAGGCACAGCGTTTCCGCACTGTGCGGCGGCAGAGCCGCAGTAGCGATCCTGACTTCAAAGCGGTTAGAGGGGAACTGATAAATTGGAAATCAACAGCAGGGAAACAATCGGAAAGACTCTCGACGAATGTCGCACGATTGCGGTCGTCGGCCTATCGTCCAATAGCGCGCGCCCATCGCATGGAGTTGCAAACTACATGCAGCGCCAGGGCTATCGTGTGATTCCAGTGAATCCGAATGAAACCGAGGTGTTGGGCCAAAAGGCCTACGCATCACTCGCCAATGTGCCCGGCAAGATCGATCTGGTGGACATATTTCGTCGCTCAGACGAGGCTGGCAAAGCTGTTGACGAAGCAATCGCAGTGGGCGCGAAAGCTGTCTGGTTGCAGGAAGGCGTGATCGATAACGCCGCAGCGCAGCGGGCGTTGGAGGCTGGATTGCTGGTGGTGATGGATCGTTGCTGGCTGAAGGAACACGCCAGGATGAAAGGCTAATCAGCAAAGGGCAAAGAGCAAAGGGCCAAGACGGAACCGCAAAGCGAGCAAACGGGAAGCTCTTTGCCCTTCGCTCTTTGCCGGGGAGTAGTTATGGCTCAAATTCGCGCCGTAGTGATCACAGTCAGCGATGCCTGCTCGCGTGGGGAGCGGGCGGACGCGTCGGGCGAGGCGCTGGTTCGTTTGCTTGGCGAGACAGGCGCCGAGATAGCGGCGAAGGAAATAGTTTCCGACGATCTTGATCCACTTGTCGAACGGCTTCGCACCTATGCCGATCGAGATGACGTCAATCTGGTCGTTACCACTGGGGGCACCGGTTTTAGCCTGCGCGACAATACGCCCGAAGCCACGCTCGCGGTGATTGAAAGGGCCGCCCCAGGCCTGGCCGAAGCGATGCGCATGGAAACGTTGAAGCAAACCCCGATGGCGATGATCTCTCGTGGCGTGTGTGGCATTCGATCAGGAGCTCTGATAGTTAACCTGCCGGGTTCACCCAAAGGCGTCCGCGAAAGTTTTGCCGTCATTAAGCCGGTGCTGAACCACGCGATTGCCTTGCTCGAGGGCAAGTCCCACGACGAAGCGAATTGATTCGTCGGAACAATTTCAAGCAAGTCGCTTGAGGGTGCTGATGCAGTCCGGCATTGACAGAGCGCTGAGAGTACGGCTGAGGGCCAAAGGCCCGGAATGAAAAAGCCTGGGGCAGCGCCCCAGGAAAGTTGATCTTTCCTGGATGGTAAAGCGCTGAAGGCGCGAAATTGACGAAGAGAACGAATACCCTATTTCGCGCTTTCAGCGCTTGAGATTCTTAAACGTCAGATACCTGGGCCGCTGGCCCAGGCTTTTACATTTCGCGCCTTTGGCGCTTTTGGTTGCTCGTCGCACAATCAACTCCAACCCCGACTGCTTAAGTGACTCGCGTGCGTCTTTTCACTTTCCTTTCTAACGCTGTGCTAATCTGTCTGCCAACAAAGTGCTGACACAGGTCGAGAAGCGGGCAAGCAGAATTAGAAACCGCGCACGCAAAATGCGGACGCGCGTGCGTGAAACTCGCCGCGAGATTGAGCGAATCGCCAGCACACCCACCCTTGGCGGACTCTTCCTTTCATTACTAAAGATCGGCGCGGTTGGCTTCGGCGGTGGCCTGGCTGTTATCGCGCAAATCAGATCGCTGGCCGTGCAGCAGCGGCACTGGCTAACGGAGCAGGAGTTCGCCGCCGGCTTCGCTCTGGCGCAGACTCTACCGGGCACCGCGGCAGGTAATACCGCAACTTATGTTGGGCTAAAGGTTCGCGGCTGGCGGGGCGCGGCTGTAGCTATTGCCGGCTTCATCCTGCCTTCAATGCTAATGATGATCGTGCTGGCAATTCTCTACCGGCACTTACGATACTTACCCGATACTGATTACCTCTTTCACGGATTGAATGCTGCGGTGGTAGCGCTGGTGATCGTGACCGCCTGGAGAATTGGCCGCAACACGCTCTACAAACCATGGCAGTGGTTGATAGCGGTGATTGCCTGTGTCGTTGTTGCCTTCTTCAGTGCCACGGTCCTGGAGGTCGTGCTGACTGCCGGGCTGGTTGGCATTTTCATCGACTCATTTGCCGAGAAGCAGCTGCAAAAGCTGGGACAACTTCAGGGCGTGCGATCGCGGCGCAAGCGCATTGCCGCCCGCCTCGTGTTACAGAGACGACGGCGCCATCTGCGCGATACCCGTTTCGTTGGTGGATATCTCACGCGCGCAATGGCGGACGAACGCGTGCGCCAGGCGACGCTAGCTGCCTCAGAAGCTGAAGAGGTAGTGGACGATCCATCAGGAGATGGGGCGAAGCCCTCGGAGAAGCGACGCGGGGCTGCCATCCTGCTGGGCATTTCCATGCCGATCTTGACCAAGGTCGCGTTGCTCTTGACGCTCTCCACCATCTTTCTGCGTATGGGAGCGATTACCTTTGGTGGTGGATTCGTAATGATTCCGCTGATCGAGGCGGAGGTGGTTGACTCGCATCAGTGGCTTACCCATCAGGAATTCGTCGACGCTACCGCCCTGGGTCAAATCACGCCTGGTCCGGTTCTAATCACCGCGACCTTCATTGGGTACCGAGTGGCGGGAACGCTCGGCGCGCTGGTGGCCACTATCAGTATCTTTCTTCCCTCTTTCCTGATGACGGTGGTGGCGGGATCTTCGCTCGCTCGCTTTCATACCAATCAAATAGTGCAATCGTTCTTGAAAGGAGTCACACCGGCGGTGGTGGGTTTGCTGGTTGCGGCCGGCATAAGCATTGGCCGCGCCGGCATTCATAGTTGGGTGGGTATGTTGATTGCGATCATAGCGGGCGCAATTTTGGTGCGCTATCGCCCAAATGCAATCTGGGTCATCTTAGGCGCGGGACTGCTTCGGTTTGTAACTGGATTTTTCCTGCCGTAAAGAAATCTCGAAGAGCAGCGACGAGGCGCTCTGTACCAGGCTGGCTGGCATAACACAAATACAGAACCCGGAGCGGTAGCGACGGGGTTACTTTGCATAACCAGACGAGCGTAGTGTTCGATTTACCCGGTCGCTACCGCTCCCGGTTCTGTATTCTTCGACCCACTAGACAGACTGCTTGCTCTATCTCTATCAGCGTTCGCTGGCGAAGAGGGGATTGCTGTTTCGCCTCTGTGCACCGAGATACTCATTAAGAACGCGATAAAAGCATTTCCAGCACTGACCGAACGAATCCTCAGTCTTGTCGTCCCGCATTTTCGCGCCACAGGAAATGCACAGGACCGCAAAGGGGCGGTTCGTCGCATCCTCGGCTGATTTTGAAAAGTCTTGATTAGTCATGCTCAAATCCTAACCCGCCTGGGTTACGACAAAATAGCCGGGTTGTTAAATGATCCTTAACCATGTGTCACCGCCGATAGTCTTCCAGGAGATAAAGTCTGATCGATGATAGTCGGCAATTTGAAAACGTAGTGAGGCTTCCTGAACTCCAGCCGTCTTCAGACGGCTTTCCCGAATGGTTACTAGACCAGCGCTTTTTAGCGCTGGGTCAGCTGAGCCGGATGACCATTAGCGCGCTTCCAGCGTGCTTTGAATTCGCAGCTTAAGCATCACGGCTGAAGCCCAAAGGCATAAGCCCGTTGAAACGGGCTTTGCGATTCTGATGCGTCTTGACCCGGGCGTAAACGCCCGGTCTAGTAACCCTGCGGGAAAGCCGCGTGAACGCGGCTAACGAATGTTCGACCCTCCCTCTGCTGCAGATCGCATTCTCCGCCACTATTGCGAGCTGAAAATGCATCGGTACTCGCCAGATGTTCACATGGACAATCCCCCGGGCGCTGAGCTATATTGCGCGTTCTTCTAAACGCAAACTAAGGTGAGGTCGAAAACTCTCAAAATGGGCCTGCTAAATTTCATGCCGAAGGAGGAGCAGTACTTTGTCCTCTTCATACAGATGACAGTCTACATCTCCGATGCCGCCCGCGAGCTCAAGGAGATGCTGGCTGACAAGAACCATAACTATGATGAATATGCGCGGCGCATCAAAGGCCTCGAGCACGCCTGTGATGAATTAACCCATAGCATCTCGACCCGCCTGAACAAGTCTTTCATCACCCCATTTGATCGCGAAGACATCTACACAATGTCCACCGCGCTCGACGATATTGTCGATCTGATTGACGATGCCGCCAGGGCGATCATTATTTTCGACGTTAAGGAGATCAAGGATTACGCGCAGGACTTCGCCGGTGTCATCGTGCGGATGGCGGAACAATTACGCGAGATCGTTTCCACCCTGGAGCGGCCAAAGAACATTACCCAACGCCTGGTGGAGATCCATCGTTTGGAAAACGAGGGTGACGACATCTACCACGCCGCGATCGCCGAGCTTTTTCATGAGGAGCACGATCCCCTGACTGTGCTGAAGTGGAAAGAGGTCTACGAAAAGCTGGAGGCCGCCGTCGATCGATGCGAAAACGTGGCTAATATTATCGAAAGCGTCATCATCAAACACACGTAGTAGTCGCGCCCTGAAATCAGCACTCCAAATTAAGTGAAAGCATTTTGATAGCATGCCTGTGTCGACTGCTTTAGGTCTGGTCATCTTCATCGTAGTCGTCGCTTATATTTTCGACTACACGAATGGCTTTCACGATGCCGCCAACTCGATTGCCACGATCGTATCAACCCGCGTCCTGTCGCCTAACCTTGCAGTTCTTTGGGCGGCATTCTTCAACTTCGTCGCCTTCCTCGTCCTAGGCACCAGAGTCGCGAAAACGATCGGCGGTGATCTGGTCCAAATCGATCTGATACAAGCGGACCTGCGTCTGTATGTCTTGCTGGCAGGTCTGGTGGGGGCAATCCTTTGGAATATAACAACCTGGTACTTCGGCCTGCCCACCTCCAGCTCGCACGCGCTGATTGGAGGCTATGGAGGTGCGGCGATCACCGCTTACGGTGGAATCGCGCTGTTGAAGCCGACAGCCTGGATAAAGACCATTGTCTTCATCGTTGCATCACCGCTCATTGGAATGATAGCGGGATTTTTCCTGATGGTAGCGGTGCACTGGATCTTCCGGCGTTCTTCACCGCGTCGAGTTGACAGGTTATTCAGGCGAGGGCAGCTGGTTTCCGCGGCCGCTTATTCGCTGGGCCATGGAGGAAATGACGCCCAGAAGACCATGGGTATCATCACGGCAGTCCTTGTTGCCGGCGGGCTGCTGGCAGCGGGGCCGGGCGGCGCGTCTCCTGAGATTCCTTTGTGGGTTGTGCTTTCGGCACATGCCGCGATTGCGCTGGGAACCCTCTCCGGTGGTTGGCGGATCGTTCACACAATGGGATCGAAGATCACAAAGCTGAAACCGGTCGGCGGCTTTTGCGCTGAAACCTCCGGCGCTCTTACCCTCTTTGGAGCGACTCTGGCCGGAATCCCTGTTTCAACGACCCATACCATCACCGGGGCCATCGTCGGCGTGGGCGCTACCCGCCGCCTGTCGGCTGTGAAGTGGGGCATCGCGCGACGAATTGTATGGGCCTGGGTGCTCACAATTCCGATGGCCGGCGGCTTTGCCGGCATCTTCTTCCTTCTGGTTAAGCTGGTCCATAACCTCTTAAGATAATCCGCCTTTCTATCGATCTACTCACCTGCCGATGTTTTAACAAAGAGTTCAGCCTCAGTTCAGATGGATGTAACACCCACTCCCTAGAGTGAAATGTTATTCCGCATCCCTGCTTGTCCACTGAGGAGACCACATGTTCCTGTCGAAAAGAGGTTCGCAAATTGTTCTCTGGATCGCACTGTTAGCGTGTGCTGCATTCACTCTGGCCTGTAGTGGGGGGCAACAGAACCCCAGTGCAGGCGGCAAAATCCATCTTCAGGGCGCCGGCGCTACCTTTCCAAACCCGCTGTACCAGAAATGGCTGAGCGAGTATGGAAAACTTCATCCCAACGTCCTCATTGACTATCAATCGATCGGATCAGGCGGCGGCATCAAACAGATTCAGGCCCAAACGGTTGACTTCGGGGCCTCCGACGCACCAATGACCGATGCAGATCTGAAGGCCGCGCCCGCCGAGATTATTCACATTCCGACGGTTCTGGGCGCGGTTGTCGTCACCTACAACGTGGCATCTATTACCCAACCCCTACACCTTTCGCCTGAGGTCGTAGCGGACATATTTCTGGGTAAAATCAAGAAGTGGGACGATCCCCGCATCAAGCAGGACAATACAGGAGCGATTCTACCGGCCGCGGACATCACGGTGGTCCATCGGGCGGAGGCCAGCGGCACGACGTTCGTCTTTACTGACTACCTGTCAAAAGTAAGTTCCGAATGGAAAACGAAAGTTGGTGCTGATAAATCGCCTAAGTGGCCGGTTGGTCAGGGGGGCAAAGGTAATGAAGGCGTAACGGGACAAATCAAGCAACAGCCAAATACGATTGGCTATGTGGAGCTTGCTTATGCGGCGCAGAACAAACTTCCAGTGGCTCTAATCAAGAACGCCAGCGGCAAGTTCGTCGAAGCGTCAATCGCCGCGGTGACCGCAGCGGCGGCCTTCGCCTCGGCGCAAACCCCGGACGATTTGCGCGTTTCGATCACCAACTCAGCCGGCGAAAACGCCTACCCGATCTCCAGCTACACCTACATTCTCGCCTACAAGGATCAGAAAGATGCGGCCAAAGGAAAGGCGTTGGTTGATTTTCTCTGGTGGTGCATTCATGACGGCGAGCAGTTTGCCGAAGGCCTGCAATACGCGCCGCTGCCGAGGGAGATAGTCACCCGGACAGAGGCAAAGATTAATTCCATCACGTCCGGAGGCAAGCCACTCAGGTAGGGTTCATAGTGGGTTTAGAGTACCGACTTTCAGTCGGGCTTTTGGGCGGCCCTTAGAAAAAACCCGACTGAAGTCGGTACTCTAAACGCCCACTAGCCGCGAGTTGATGACTGCCAAGGCAAAACGTGAGACTTCCTTAGGGGACTGGCAACGCCGTCTTTCGCCCACGGGCAATGCCGGCGACGCAGTGTTTCGCGTGCTCATGTTCGCTGCCGCTTTGCTGATGCTTCTGATCGTGGCCGCGATGGTCTTCGCGTTCATTTCCAAGTCAAGACTCTCCATTAGTCAATTTGGTTTCTCCTTCATCACCAGCACTGAGTGGAATCCCGTCAAGGGCGAATTTGGAGCGCTACCTTTTATTTACGGCACGGTGGTTTCCTCGCTCATCGCGATCTTGATCAGCGTGCCCCTCTCTTTGGGAATCGCGATTTTTTTGGTTGAACAGGCCCCTGCTCGTCTGGCGCGCCCGCTGGGATTCCTGGTGGAATTATTGGCGGCGATTCCTTCGGTGGTTTACGGACTTTGGGGCATTTTCGTGCTGGCTCCATTTTTGCGCGTTCATGTGGAGCCGTTTCTCCAGCGTTGGTTCGGCTGGCTGCCGCTATTTCAGGGGCCGATTACCGGAATCGGTTTGCTGACCGGTGGCGTTATCCTCGCAATCATGGTGACCCCAATCATCTCGGCAGTAGTTCGTGATGTGCTGGCAGCGGTCCCCAGTTCGCAGCGCGAGGCGGCGTTGGCGCTGGGGGCAACGAAGTGGGAAACAACGCGCGTGGTGTTGGTGAACGGCGCGCCCGGAATAGCCGGCGCGGTGATTCTGGGCCTGGGCCGCGCCATTGGTGAGACCATGGCCGTCACTATGGTCATCGGTAACCGCGCGCACATTAGCGCCTCGCTTTTCGATTCGTCCTATACGATAGCATCGGTGATCGCCAATGAGTTTACCGAAGCGACGCAGGATCTTTACCTCAGTGCGTTAGTTGAGTTGGGACTCATTCTGTTCTTAGTGACGTTCGTGATAAACGCCATCGCCAGAATTCTGGTTTGGAACGTAACCCGCAAAACCAGCGGTGTTGGCGCCGCCGCGTAACGCAAACTGTTAGTTTGCGGTGTTCGAAAAGGCGGGGCTACGCAAACTAACAGTTTGCGTTACAACAGCGATGAGAAGAATCGACCAGTTAAGGCGCACGCGAAGCGCAACCATGACGACGCTGACCGCGCTGTGCACGATCACGGCTGTCGGCATTCTGTTGATCATTCTGGCCTACATTGCGATGCAGGGCATCGGGGCGCTGAATATTCGCTTCCTGGTCGATAGTCCTCGACCGGTAGGCGAGGGGGGCGGAATTGGCAATGCGATTCTCGGCACTGTGATATTGCTTTTGCTTTCGTCTGTGATCGGTCTGCCTCTAGGCATTGCCGTTGGGGTTTATCTCTCCGAGTTTGGCGCGGGGCGCTTTGGCACGCTGGTTCGATTCCTGGTCGATACGTTAACGGGAATTCCCTCGATCGTTACCGGCGTCTTCGTCTACACCATAGTGGTGGTGCCCCTCAAACATTTTTCCGCCCTCGCCGGCGGTGTCGCGCTGGCTTTGATCATGATTCCGATTGTCGCCCGCACCACTGAAGAGATAATAAAACTGGTGCCGCAAAGCCTGCGCGAAGGAGCGCTGGCCCTGGGAGCGCCTCAGTGGCGGGTGACAATGGGCGTGGTCATTCCGGCAGCAGCTTCGGGCATTGCCACCGGAGCCATGCTGGCAATCGCGCGAGTCTCGGGTGAAACCGCGCCGTTACTGTTTACCGCTTTTGGCAGTCGCTTCTTTAGTTATTATCTGGATCAACCCATTGCGTCACTGACAGTGCAGATATACAACTATGCGATCTCGCCGTACGATGACTGGCATGCTCAAGCCTGGGCGGCCACACTGGTTTTGATGACTCTGATTCTGTCCATTAATATCGTAGTCCGGTTTCTGACGCGCAAGAGGTTTTAATCTTACGATGGCGCCAGCGCAGACAATCACACCCAGGATCGAGGTTCATCAGCGAGCCGGCGAAAGTTCTTCGCCACCGCAAACTGGTGAAGCGGCGAAGATCGGGGTGCGAAATCTGAACTTTTACTATGGTAAAGCCCAGGCGCTGCACGATGTTTCGCTGACGATCCCGGAACGAATCGTGATGGCCTTTATCGGACCATCGGGCTGTGGCAAGTCCACTTTCCTGCGCACGCTGAATCGGATGAACGACGTGATCCCCGCGACCCGGGTCGCCGGCGAGGTGTTAATGGACGGCAATGACATTTACGCGCCCGGCACCGATGTGGTGGAGCTGCGGCGAAAAGTTGGCATGGTGTTTCAGAAGTCGAATCCGTTTCCCAAGTCGGTATTTGACAACGTCGCCTATGGCCTGCGAATTAATCGACTGACAACTACCAAAGCTGAGCTGGAAGATCGAGTAGAGCAGGCTTTGAAAGATGCCGCTCTTTGGGCCGAAGTCAAAGATCGTCTGAAGGCTTCAGCGCTGAGTCTCTCTGGCGGACAGCAACAACGTCTTTGCATTGCTCGAGCGTTGGCCATCCGGCCTGAGGTAGTGCTGATGGACGAACCGGCGTCGGCGCTCGATCCGGTAGCCACCCATAAAATTGAAGAGCTGATTGTGGAGTTGAAGAAGCAATACACGATTGTGATCGTTACGCATAACATGCAGCAGGCGGCGCGCGTGTCTGACACGACGGCGTTCTTTCTGTTGGGTAAGTTGATTGAAGTCAACTCTACTGAGAAGATGTTCACCAACCCCGACGAGAAGCTGACTGAAGATTACATCACTGGCAGATTTGGATAAGACGGTCCACAGATTACGCAGATTACACAGATTAGACGGAGGGAAAGTACTCAACAAAAGTCCGTCGAACAACGCGTCCTGGCGCATTGTCTTTTCCAGTCTTTCAAAATCTGTGTAATCTGCGTAATCTGCGGATTCTCCAGGATTGATTTATGGACACCCATCGACATCTTGACGACGAACTTAACTCGCTCCGCGACCGGGTGTTGCTGCTGGGCGGCGAAGCGGAAGCGGCGCTCGATCGAGCGATGCATGCGCTCACTGAGCGTGATAGCGACCTGGCCCGCCACGTGCTCGAGAACGATGACAAGGTCGATCGGTTAGAAGTAGAAATTGACCGCCAGTGCATCGACATTATCGCCCTGCGCCAACCGGCGGCGCGCGATTTGAGGTTTGTGATCTCAGTCGCCAAAATGGCGCCCGTAATCGAGCGAATTGCGGACCACGCCTGCAACATCGCTCGCGCGGCGATCGATCTCAATAACGAGCCGGAGCTGAAGTCGGTTTTCGATCTGAAGCGCATGGCCGATCATGCGTTGTCCATGTTACGAGCTGCCCTCGATGCATTTACCTCCAACGATCCGGTTGCGGCCCGCGAGATCATCAAACGCGATAGTGAAATCAACGACCTTTATAACCACATTTTTCACAGCCTCATTGAATTGATGGTGTCCGAACCCACCACCGCGACGCGAGATGCGCGTCTGCTGCTGGTGGCAAAACACCTGGAACGCATCGGCGACTACGTTACGGACATCTGCGAGCTTACCGTGTACATGGCCCAGGCAGCATTTATCAAGCACGTGAAGTAGGACAGACATTCTTGTCTGTCTTGTATTGATAAAACAGGAGACAGGCAGGAATGCCTGTCCTACAACGAATGCAACGACCCATCCTAATCATCGAGGATGATGCGGACATCGCCGAGAGTCTGAAGTACAACCTCGAGCGCGAAGGATTGGCCGCGATTACAGCGGCCACTGGTGAAGCGGGTTTGGCTGAGGCTCTGAACGAGCGCAATCCCCCACTGCTGATCATTCTCGACCTCATGCTGCCGGGAATGAGCGGCACTGAGTTATGCCGGCGGCTCAGGAGAGAACCTGCGACCAGACGCACGCCGATCATCATGCTGACTGCGAAAGTGTCGGAAGCAGATCGGGTTGCCGGTTTGGACCTGGGGGCCGACGATTACATCACCAAGCCTTTTTCGGTGCGCGAGCTGCTGGCGCGGGTTCGGGCCGTCATGCGTCGCGCCGACGAGCACGCCAGCAAGACCTACGAGGACGATCATCTGCTAATCGATTTCGATGACATCCGGGTAGTCTGCGGTGGTAACAAGGTGAAGCTGACTAACAAGGAGTTCACGCTGCTGTCGGTGCTCGCCAAAAGCGCCGACCGGGTTATCACTCGTCAGCAACTCTTGGATAGCGTTTGGGGCTATAGCTATTATGGCGATGCGCGCACTCTCGACGTTCATATCAGGCGGTTGCGTCAGAAACTGGAGCAGTGTGGCGATTGCATTGAAACGGTTGTTGGAGTCGGTTACCGTTTTGTAGGTTGTGGCCGAGCGGGCGCAAGCCGTCCGCAGACAGCAAAGGGATAATTACCTAAGGGTGCCGCCTCAGAGCCGTTCGCGGAACAACTGTGCAAAAAGCCGGGTCTCAGCGCCGAAGGCGCGAAATGGAATAGCCTGGGCCATCGGCCCAGGTAAGATCAGGTGAAGCTTTGTTAGCGCTGAAAGCGCGAAATGAAATCGAAGGCAGTCCAATCACTGCTATTTTCAGCCCACAAGTCCCATTTCGCGCTTTCAGCGCTTTCAAAATTGGCGGACTCTTACCCAGGGCGTTGCCCTGGGCTATTACATTTCGCGCCCTTGGCGCTGCAAGAACGTTGGCAGGATCGACGCTACGAACGATCCCTAAATGAAATCTGCTTATCATGTCTAAGCGCAACCTTTTCCTGATTGGTGCTTGCTTCTTAGTTGGGGTCGCCTTTCTACTCCTGCCTTCATTTACCGCCCGGATCACAGTTGCGGTTCTATTGTTTCTTAGCGCCGCGGTCCTTCTCGGTAGAGAATTACTGCGCCGGACTTCGAGCGAGAAACTTCAGGCAACCACTGCAGGCGGCGGCAACACAGACCGTGAATCGTCGCAGGAAATCTTTGCGCTGGGAAAGCTGTTTGACGCGACGATGAGCGGCATGCGCGAAGGCCTCCTGGTTGTTGATAAAGACATGCGCGTCATGGCCTCAAACCCCGCGGCGCATCGACTATTCAATCTTTCTCAAGGGAAGCTTGAGGCCCAGCGTCTGACGGAAATCACACGAAATCCGGCAATCTACAGCGCGTTCCTGGACGCCCTGAAAGGAATGGAGCGCAGCGGAGTGAAGGTCGAAACTCATGGGCCGGACCGGATGGTGTTTGATCTTCGCGTGGTTCCCCTTAGCAGTTCGAACGGCCAGGGCGCGGAAGGGGCGCTGGGCGTGTTCATCGATGTAACGCGCATCGAGCAATTGGAACATGTGCGGCAGGAATTCCTTTCCAACGTTTCGCACGAGCTGCGCACTCCTCTGACTGCGATCCTGGCCTTCGTCGAAACGCTTGAGACGGGCGCGATCAACGATAAGGAAAACAGCCTCCGCTTCCTCTCCATCATTCGCCGCAATGCTTCCCGGATGCATGACCTCATTGATGACATCCTCGAGCTAAGCGCCATCGAGGCCGGCAACGTGCAGGTGAAACCGGAGCAGGTCGAGTTGCGGGCAATCGTCAACGATGTCGTCTCTTTGCTGGGAACCAAGGCTGCGGCGCGAGGCATAGTCGTGACGAACGCCGTCGATCGCGAAGCCCTGGTCTATGCGGATGCGCGGCGCCTGGAACAGATGCTGACGAACCTGGTGGATAATGCCATCAAGTTCAATAGGGAGAATGGCCAGGTAACAATTAGTTTTGAAAGCAGTGCGGGCCACGATGAAGCGAATGCTTCCGGCGAGGGAACTGAGGCGCGCGCCAGGGAGATCCGCGCGACTGACAGAATCCTCGTCGAAGACACAGGCGAGGGCATTCCCGCTCAACATCTCGGCCGGCTTTTTGAAAGATTCTATCGTGTGGACCGCGCCCGCTCCCGGGAAATGGGCGGCACCGGATTGGGACTGGCCATTGTTAAGCATCTCGCGCGCGCTCATGGAGGCGAGGTCACTGTGACTTCAGAACTAGGGAAGGGTACAACCTTCACGATTGAACTGCCCGGCACAAGCGCATGATGCCAGGGCCAGGTGGCTGACTAGCGCGCGCCGAAACCTTATGGATAGCCTTCCGTAGTAACTAACGTCTCTCTAATCTCAGCTAAGGAAATAGCCAGATGAACCTGAAGCGATTCGCTTTTTCGCTCGTCGCCGCTCTGCTATTTTCGCAACTGGTTTATGCCTCATCTGCGGGTGAAGCGTTCGAGATAAGGGTTTCGCCTGCCAACTCCGTTTATCGCATTACGCTAAACGAAGAGCAACGGCTATATGATTGTGTTATCCATAACATCGCCGTTATCAACAGATCAGGCAATCAACTGCTGCTTCAACGAATCGAGCTTCAATTCATCAGCAAAGGCGAAGTAGTGCAGAGCCGCCTTATTCTTGCCCAGGACCTCGAATCCCGCGCTCAAAGAACCTTTACCTTGCAGGCAAGCGGAGCGCTCAGTGAAGCGGAGAAAGAGTTTCGGCTGCGTGAACTTTTCCAGAATGCACAGCTTTCCCGCTCAAATCGTCTTGAGCCTGATCACGGCATTCTTATCCGCAACCAGTATCTTCAGTTCTCCGGTGAAGTTGAAAAAATCAGAGTCGTTGCCGTCGGTCGAGCCGATGGCGGTGCGGTGTCACAAACTGCGGCTGACATCGCCGTTCTCAATTACCAGACGAAGACGAGATTCTTCTTTCCGCTGAGCGGCACATGGTACGTCTCGAATGCGGCTAATCCTTCCGGCACGCATCGTTGGGGAATCGGGCAGGAATTCGCCTACGACCTGGTGCGAGTTGATAGTGAAGGCAATCCCGGCAAAGGCGATGAGACAAAACCGGATAGCTATTACGCTTATGCGCAGGAAGTCCTCGCGGCCGCCGACGGAACAGTCGTCGAAGTGCGGGATGGAATTGACGACACGCCAATGGCGCAATTCGCTGACCCCGATCCAACTGTAATGATGAAACGCTTGAACGAATATCAAACCAAATTGAGGCAACAATACGGAGCACGCGGAACAGATGGAAACTACATCATCATCGACCATGGCAACGGTGAATATTCAGTTATGGATCATTTGAAAAAGACTTCGATCCGCGTCAAGCGTGGCGACCGCATAGGACAAGGGCAGGTAATCGCTCAGGTTGGACAATCAGGCTTATCTACTGAGCCACATCTGCATTTTGAAGTTGTCAGCGATCCTGATCCATTCAAACAGCGCGGCTTGCCTGTTTCCTTCTACGGCCTGGAGGAGGAGGAAGGGCCTAAATTCCTGGTTTTCGGTGACTTCGCTAGAAGAGCAGGCAAAGCCAATTAAGCTGTGAAATTTCAATCAGCCCTCGCGGCGTTTAGAGTACCGACTTTAGTCGGGGCTTTTAGTAAGTTGGAAAAGACCCAACTAAAGTTGGTACTCTAAACACCCACTTTCCCCGTCTTAATCACGCGCGAGGTAACCCTGGCGACGTTTGGATCAACGACAGCGGTACTTGAGCATGAAATTAGTCCCATATTTTTCCAAGCCGCCCCTCTCGCGATTCGTCGAACTAATTTGGGCAGTCAAAGGAACACCCACCTACACCCGCGAGAAAGTGCTGCCGAACGGCGCCATCGAGTTGATTATTAACCTCGGCTCATACCACAAAGTGGTAAGCAAGGTGGATGATCGGCAATTTGAGGTCTACCGCAAAAGTTGGATCGCGGGGATGCAGGAAGACTACATCCTAATTGAGGCGTTACGGGAGAGCGATTTAATCGGCATTAGATTCAGGCCCGGAGGCGCCTATCCCTTTCTCCGCTTCCCCGTGTCCGAGATTACGAACAGAGTCATCGAAAGCGATCTGATCCTGGGCACGCTAATATGCGAATTGCGCGAGAGGCTGCTTGAGACAAAGGAACTGGATCAAAGAATTCGCATGATCGAAGACTTTTTGCTGAAGCAAATTGATCCGGAAATCTCTGACCCACTGATCGCCTATGCTTTGCAGGAAATCCAGAGGAATGATGAACAGAGATCGATTCGTGAATTAAGCCGCGAAGTCGGCCTCAGCAACAAGCAATTGATTAGCCGCTTTCGAAAGGTCGCCGGCATCTCTCCTAAACTCCTCTCCCGCATCTTTCGATTTCAATCAGTAATTAGTTGCGTGAAGAACCAAAGGCATGTTTGCTGGACGGAAGTCGCCCAGCAGTGCAACTACTATGACCAGGCCCACATGATCCGTGAATTCCATCTCTTTAGCGACTCGAACCCGTCTCAATATATTCAGCATCGGGACGATGACGAAAACCACATCGTCGTTGAATGACGAGGTAAATTTTTTACAATCAGCCCACCAGCCTGGATGGTAAATTTCAACCTATGGATTTCCCGGGCGTTCTCTTCAGGCTAAATTACTGGGCCGTGCTGGTGGCCGCTCTGTCAGCGTTCCTGATCGGCGGAGCCTGGTACTCTCCAGCGCTATTCGCTAAACGTTGGATGGCAGCGAACAGGCTCGGGGAAGCGGATCTCAAGCGTGGCAGTATCGCACTCATCTTCGGTGGCTCTTTCGCATTGGCCCTGGTCTCAGCGTTCGCCCTGGCGATGTTTATCGGGCCGTCGCCGAGACTATCTTTCGGTGTTATGGCTGGGGCTCTCGTCGGCCTTTGCTGGGTCGGCACCTCGTTTGGCATCACCTATCTCTTCGAACGTAAGCCCTTCATTCTTTTTGCTATCAATGCTGGTTACCACTTGGTCACATTTACGGTAATGGGCACGATCCTCGGTCTTTGGCATCGGTAAAAGAGACAAACATATGAAGAACACCTTGCTGGTAGTGTTGTTTATGATCGCCCTGTGCTTTTTGCCGGGCGTCTCTCGCGCACAGGAAGACAATCGGCTGGTTCATGAGGGACTGGTGAATGCGCCATTGGATCAGGTTTGGGCGGCCTTCACAACCAAAGAGGGAATGGAGTCATGGATGGCAGCTCATGCCGGGATTCAACTTAAGTTGGGCGGTACCATGAAAACCCAATACGATCCAAAGGGCACGATCGATGATGCCAGGGCCATCGAGAACACGATTATCAGCTACGAGCCGCTGCGCATGCTGTCGTTGAAAGTCACGAAGGCGCCCCAGGCGTTCCCCTTCCCAAATGCGATTAAGAACATGTGGACAGTCGTATATTTCGAGCCCCAGGGTGGCAGAGCTACTCGGGTCAGAGTGGTCAGTATGGGCTTCGGCAATGATGAGGAGTCTAAGAAGATGCGCGAGTTTTTTAATCGTGGCAACGCATTTACCTTGCAGCGCCTTCAGAAGCGATTCGCCATAAAGGCAGACCCAAAATAGGTTCCTTAGATCGCTCTCCTCAAGAAGTGCCCCGCCTCCACTTAACGTACTGAAACCTAGAACGAAAACACTAACTGCTGCTGGAACCGGTACTGGCGTGGTGTAAACGCCCCGAGCGGGACGAAGAAGTTTGGAAAATCGCCGCTACTGTGCAGCTCCCTCTGCATGAAGAACAGACTCTGAAACGTCACTTTCTTGGCCAGGCCGTATTCAAAGCGTAGATGGTGGGTGCGTATGTTGACGCCTGTTCCGGTGCCGAGATCGTCGTCAGTCACTTGCGATATGAGGGCGTTGGCGCCTTTGATCGAAAAGACGTAAAGCAAAGACATGTCGCCGCGCTTGGTAATCTTGCCAACTTGCGCCGCCGCCAATATTGCATCGCGTTCGTTCAAACCTGTTCCCAAATTCCGCGCCACCTGAATATTGAACATCAGCGGATAGACGTGATCGCCATGCTTGAAACCGGAGTAGTTCAAACGGTAAGCGAGCCGGCCAATCTGGAATCCTTCCGCCGTGTAAATTGCCCCACCCGATGTCGTGGTGGCGTTTCCGGCGCCGGTAAGCGGGCCCGACAGCGCAATGCCGATTCCCGGTTGAATCAGCAAGACCAATCCTTCGGCTGTCGACGCAAGTTGAATCTGGTTCGGATGGCGATAGAGTTGAATGTCCGCGCCTATCTGATCACTCCATTTCTTATTAAACTGCTGGTTCACCAGCACGCCCTGGTGAAAAAGGTTGGCTGAGCGGCCGGCAGTCCCGACGACTTCACCGGCATGCGCCAGCGGACTGTTCGCCGCTATCACGGCGACGTTCGGATTGGTCAAAATGTATTGACCGGCGCGGAATTCCGCACTGGAGACGTAACCGGAGTTCTTCTTGAGTGAGGCGACATACTTTTCATTGAAGCCGTTAAAGCGCACATCGTCGTCAAACAGGAAACGCGAATTGTCCGCGAAGATTTCCTGCACGCGTCCGCCCTGCAACTGGATCGATTTGGTTGGGTGATAATCGATCCAGGCTTCATTCAGGAAAAACGGATGGCGAGTCGTGGAGGAGGTAAAGTCCTGATCGAGAGTCAAAGGATTATTGATTGGCCCCGTAGCCAGTTGGCCATGAAAGCTAAGGGTCTTATAGAGATCAGTATCGAAGTTTAGGCGCAGGCGATAGCGAGCGCGCACATTCTGTACGTGCTGGAGCGGGGGATCGGGAGGCTCGCTGGCCGAGCGAAAGATTGCGTCGGCGCGCAAACGAAAATCGCCGCTGAAACGAAAAGGCCCAAGCCTGAGCACCTGGCCTTCCACTTTTGCCAGGCGTTGCTCGAGCGATGGCGGTTGTTCATCGGTTGAAGCGGGCGTGGCCGTTGAAGGAGCAGTGGTCGCGCCGCTGGGAACACCGCTTATGTTCAGGGCCGGCGGTCTTGTCTCCGCTGCGCCAAGTTTTTCCAGCAGGGCCTGAATCGCTTGCTGCTGGTCGCTGATGGTCTTCTGCAGCTGGTCGAGTTTGTTGCTCTGCTTCGCTAACTCCTCTTCCAGCAGGCGGACCCGGTCGGCAACGGTCGAGTCAGACTCCCTGGTATTCGTTGCCGAGATCTTCATCAGTTCCTGGGCCGATGCCGCGCCGGAGCTAAGAACCACAACACAGAGCCAAAAGATCATCGAAAGGAGAGTTGGTTTGCCAGCTTGTTTATGGGTCATAGTGTCCTCTTTGTGGAGTGAATTCTTCGGAGTCGCGATCGCAAAAATACAAGAGAGTGGGGCAGGATATGACTACAGGCTTAAATCGGTCTTACCAGGACATTAAATGAGTGTGAACTGAGTCGGCTGCGCCGTCTGATGTGCGGAAGGCCTATGGCCTTCCGGACGTAAACTCTAACTGCATCGGGGCTATGCCCTGGAGGGCGTAGCCCTCGGAAGGTCTGGGCCCCATGGAAGGCCACAGGCCTTCCGCACATCAGGCGGCAAAGCCGCGCCGTTCAGCAAGGACGCTCGAAGATGGCCGCTGTTCTTAGCTATGCGTTGACAATCTTCCGACGCGGCACTTAGTATTCTAGCGTTCGCTAAAGTTTCTACTTCTCCAGAGGAGGGCGATGCTGCTTCAGGTCACGACCGCGACTACGCCGGACATCGGTGGTCCGATCACGGCTTACTGGCCGGTAATGATCTTTTTCGTCGTTGCGATTGTGTTTCCCGTATTACCAATCATCCTGGGACGATTCCTGCGGCCGATTAACTACGGGAAGGACAAGATGCGTCCTTACGAGTGCGGCATCGATCCCACGACAGAAGCGCACGAGCGCTTTACCGTGCGTTACTACATCGTGGCGATGCTCTTTCTCATTTTCGATGTGGAGACGATCTTCCTGCTGCCGTGGGCCATCATTTTCATGGGCAAAGATTTCTCTTTTACCAGGTTTGCCCTGATTGAGATGTTTATCTTTATCGGTATTCTGGTTGTTGGTTACTACTATGCCTGGCGCAAGGGCGCGCTGGAATGGGCCTGAGTCATTGCCGATTGCCAATTGCCGATTGCCAATTGACGTGTTGATCTGAAGGCAGACTCCGACAAGGAGGAGACCACTATGAATCCTGAAGATCTCAAGAGGCGGACGAAACAATTCGCATTGCGAATCCTTAAATTGGTTGCCGCTTTGCCTAATACCATTCAGGGACGAACTATTGGAGGCCAGCTGGTTCGGTCTGGAACCGCCGTAGGATCAAACTACAGGGCATCGTGCCGCAGTCGATCAAAAGCCGAGTTTGTCGCAAGAATCGGTGTGGTCGAAGAGGAAGCAGATGAAAGCGCTTTTTGGATGGAGTTGATTATTGAAGACGAACTTTTGAAACCGCAACAAGTCGAGCCGTTGCTAAGCGAGGCAAATGAATTAGCCAAGATAATGGCAAGCTCTCGAATCTCAGCTTCGGCTACACTAGCCCGCAACAGAAATAGTCAATTGGCAATTGGCAATCGGAAATCGGCAATGACTCATGGCTGAACATCAAGAAGGCTTCGTCTTAACCACCGTTGATTCGGTGATGAATTCGCTGCGGCGGACTGTCGGCGCGAAGGCTGTTGATATGGCTGCGCCCGTAGTCAACTGGGCGCGCAAGTCTGCCCTCTGGCCCATGACTTTCGGACTGGCCTGCTGTGCGATCGAGATGATTGCCACCGGCGCGGGGCGCTTCGACATTGACCGTTTTGGCGCCGGCGTGTTTCGCCCCAGCCCGCGTCAAAGCGACTTGATCATCATTGCGGGCACGGTCACTTTGAAAATGGGTCCGGTGGTGCGACGGGTTTACGACCAGATGCCTGAGCCGAAGTGGGCCATTGCCATGGGCGCTTGCGCTTCGACCGGTGGACCGTTTGATTCCTATTCAACGATGCAGGGCGTCGATCGATGTATCCCCGTCGATGTCTACATTCCCGGCTGCCCGCCGCGGCCAGAAGCTCTGCTTTATGGCTTGATGCGTCTGCAGGACATCATCATGCGCGAGGCGCCTTCCGCCTACATTTTCGAATCCGACGGCGCCGTGCACCGGCAGCGCTATTTGGAAGGTGACGAGGAGGTTGAGGCATTGACTACGTCCGAGCGGCACGAAGGCGGCGTAGCGATAACTTCCTAAAAGCGCCAAGGGCGCGAAATGTAAAAGCCTGGGCCAACGGCCCAGGTGAAGCAGGTTAAGAATTCCTAGCGCTGAAGGCGCGAAACAGGTCACTCGTCCTCTCATTATTTCGCGCCTTCAGCGCTTATGATTCAGAAAAGATCACATAGGTCCTGGGGCGCTGCCCCCAGGCTTTTTCATTTCGGGCCTTTGGCCCTCAGATCGTGACTCTCGACGACCGCGCGCTCAAGCAACCGCCAAACTGCAGCAGTACTAGGGGCCGCCGTCATAAGGCGGCCTTGGCCTTTCTGTGGTATCCTTCGCTTACGCAATATAATTTCCCCTGAGGTTCTGGAAGAATTTGCTTCCGGCATCGGCTGAGCTGGGCAATCTAAAATGCCCTTGCTTATCGTCTGGAGGCTTGCACTAACGGAGGAGCAAAATGAGATCCAAATTCAGTAGCAGAGTTTTGTTGTTGGCGGGGATAGCCATCATGATGGCGCTGCCCATGATCGGCCAGGCGCAGCGCCGGCGGCCTCGGCCGCGACTGAGGAAACCCGCACCACGAATTGTGTCCGTCGTTCCGGTCGGCACGAACTTGAAAGTTCGCTTGAACGAAACGCTGTCGAGCAAGGATTCGCGCTTGAATGATAGGTTCACCGCGACGGTTATCGATCCTGCTCGCTTCAGTGAGGCCACCGTGCACGGGCATGTCAGTTCAATTCGCAAATCGGGAAAGATCCAGGGACGCACGACCATGAATCTGGCGTTCGACTCGATTGACCTGCCTGAGGGGAATCGCCCACTGCACGGTTATGTCACCCGAGTTTATGGAGGAGGCAGGACTGACAATGAAGGCGGAGTGCAATCAGGCAGCCGCACCAATCAGACGCTGAAGCGTGGAGGTATTGGCGCGGCGGCCGGAGCAATCATCGGCGGCATCGCCGGGGGCGGCAAAGGCGCGGCGATTGGTTTGATCCTTGGCGGCGCGGGGGGCGCCGGTTCGCTGGCGGTCCAGGGAAGTAAAGAGCTGAAGCTCGAGTCGGGAACTGAAATGCTTGTTCACGTGACTCGCTGACGCAGATCTATCGTTCCGAGGTCCAACCTCAACGACCGATTCACGCAAAGGCGCAAAGTAAAGGCTGGAGGCGCAAAGCAGCGCGCGCGTCAGCTTTTGCTTTGCGCCTTTTCTCTGGGCGTTGTGTCTTATCGTGAAATCTCTTATTTGCCAGACAATTTGGAAGAAAACCCGAACCCACTCCGTCTAAAGGTTGATGCTTGAAGAGACGGAGGACTGATGGAGCACGGCGCTGCAATGCCTGCCCGCGAAGGACCGCAAGTCGACGAGCGCACTATTGAAGCTTGTCGGCAAGGTGATGAAGAAGCGTTCCGCCTCTTGTTCGAGCGGTACAAGGACAGAGTGTACTCCATCGCCGTTTACCATTTTCATGGAAATGAAAGCGACGCCAACGATGTGACGCAACAGATCTTCCTGAAGCTGCTGACCACGATTGGCCAGTTTCGCGGCGATGCGGAGTTTACGACCTGGCTCTACCGGCTGGTGGTCAACGCCTGCATCGACGAGCAGAGGAAACGCAGACGCTTTCTTCCACTTGGCGAGACAACTCAGGTGCCTAAAGCAACGAACCGGACTTTACAAGAGAAGCATTTCGCTCGCGGCGAGATTGCCGACTCTGTGCGGACGGCTATCACCGAGCTGAAACCGAAATTGCGTCTGCCAATCCTGCTCAAATACATCGAGGGTCTTTCATACGAGGAGATCGCGAATGTTTTGAGTTGTTCCAAAGGCACCGTGGCGTCGCGTTTGAATCGCGGCCACAAAGCGCTGGCGAAGCGTCTGGCTTATCTGCGGGATCAAGTCGTTT
Source organism: Pyrinomonadaceae bacterium (assembly GCA_036506395.1). Taxonomy (GTDB): domain Bacteria; phylum Acidobacteriota; class Blastocatellia; order Pyrinomonadales; family Pyrinomonadaceae; genus DASXRU01. The sequence continues at coordinate 24,509 of DASXRU010000033.1, forward strand.
AGTAGCGCTTGTGAAATTGATTTAGGAGATTGAGATGGTTAGCAATCATGTCATCCGGCAACTATCTGCCTACGGTCACGGTGAATTGACGCCTCGGGAATCAGCCGAGGTTGGCGCGCACCTGATGGCCTGCAGTCGCTGCCGCAGCGAGTTTGAGGAAATCAAACTGGGTATCAAGCTAGCCGAGCAATTGCCGGAAATTTCTGCTCCTGACTCTCTTTGGGCTGATTTGCAACTCTTGAGAGATGCTCAAGCGAGGGACCGCGATGATGTGATTCTCAAACCGCAGTCAAAGAAGTTGAATCTCTGGCAGCCTCGCTTTGCGGCAATCGCCGCGGGGCTGCTGCTCATAATCGGCCTGGGGGCATTTTGGTTTTCTCGGAATCAGATACGACCGTCATGGGAAGTTGCCCGGCTCGACGGGACGCCGACGATCGGTTCGTCGGCAATCAGCGACAAGGGCCGGCTTGGAGTTGGCCAGTGGCTGGAGACTGACAGCAACTCGCGCGCGAAGATTGAAGTAGGCTCGATTGGCCAGGTCGAGGTCGAGCCAAACACGCGCCTGCGGCTGTTGCAGACACAGCCAACTGAGCACCGGCTCGAGCTGGCGCATGGGAAAATGAGCGCCCGAATTTGGGCACCGCCGCGTCTGTTCTTCGTGGATACGCCGTCGGCCGTCGCCGCTGATCTTGGCTGCGCCTACACCCTCGAGGTAGATGATCAGGGCGGCAGCCTGCTGCGCGTTACCACCGGGTGGGTGGCCCTGCAGTTGAAGGATCGTGAATCGATGGTCCCCGCCGGCGCGGCGTGCCAGACGCGGCCGGGGATTGGGCCAGGCACACCATATTTCGAAGACGCTTCCGAAAGTTTCCGCACCGCGCTGGCGAAGCTTGATTTTGAATCCGGAGCAACAGACAGAAGCAAGACGCTGGAATCTTTGCTCGGAGATTCTCGCGTGCGCGACACATTGACGTTATGGCATCTTCTGGCGCGGGTTGAAGGCGTAGAGCGCGCGCAGGTGTACGGCCGAATGGCTGAACTCGCGCCGCCACCCGCCGGTGTGACCCGTGAAGGTGTCCTGGCGCTCAATCAGCAGATGCTTGACACCTGGAAGGACAATCTCGAATCAAGCTGGGGCGATTATTCATCACCAGCAATGAAGGCATTGAAGAAGGTATGGACCAGCGGTCTGGGAAGGGTACACAGACTGGAAGGAAAGAGATGAGCCAAGCAGAAGCCCAACCGTCAGGGAGGACTCAGTCAATTCACTTGCAAAGCCCTTGCTAACGCACGGGCTTCGGCCCTGGGAGTACTAAGATGAAGATACGAATGACCTCCAAAATCATTGCCGCTTGCGTCCTGGTCTTCTCAATCGCAGCTATCGTCGGGATAAGACTCTCCGCTCGCACCAGTTCGGCGCGCAGAGCTGCGCAGACATCTCGTTTGGAGAAGGACCCCTTGGTCGTCCACGAGTGGGGCACGTTTACGTCGATTGCCGGAAAAGATGGAGTTGCGCTCGAATGGAGACCGCTGAACGGCTCAACTGACCTGCCGAAGTTTGTGCACACAATTCAAAAAGACGCCGCAGGGTTGCGCCACTCGAGGAGCAAGGACGATCTGAAAGCGTTGGTGCGAATGGAGACTCCTGTCGTCTACTTTTACTCGAAAAACGAAATGGACGTTTCCCTCAAGGTTGATTTTCCGCAGGGCAAGATTACCGAATGGTATCCGCAGGCGCGCGCCGTCAACACCGGCATTGACTGGGGGCGAATAAAAGTCATGCCCGGCGCCGCGGTTAATCTTCCGGTCGATTACACTGACAGTCATTATTACCCCGCGCGCGAGACTGACGCCGCTCCCGTTCAAGTCTGCGGCACTGCCCGGAAGGTGGCCCAACAGGAGAAATTCCTCTTTTATCGTGGCGTCGGCAATTTCGATCTGCCGCTTTCGGTTAAGCTCGCAGGCGAAAAGTTCGTATTGAAAAACTCGAGCAAAGACGAGATCGCGCATCTGATCGTCTTCGAGAATCGCGGCGGAAAGATCGGCTATCGGCGGTACGACGCCTTCACCGGCGAGATAACGCAGCAGCGGCCGGCGCTTGATCGGAACATAAATTCACTGCTTCACGAGTTGAAAGGGATTCTGGTTGCTTCGGGCCTTTACGAAAAAGAGGCGGATGCAATGATCAAGACCTGGCGCAACAGCTGGTTTGAAGGAGGCATGCGCGTCTTTTACGTTCTGCCACGTCAAACGATTGATGCTGTGCTTCCGATTACGATTGAACCTCGGCCGGCGGAACTTGTGCGGGTGCTGGTAGGCCGCGCAGAAGTCATCACGCCGGAGATGGAGAAATCGGTTCAACGACAAGTCAGCCTGCTCGGCCACCCGTCGCCGGCTGTGCGGGAGACTGCGAAACAGGCGATTCGGAGGTACGGACGGTTTTCTGAGCCCATCCTCAAACGCATTCTTGAAGAGGAAAGCAATGTGGTAATCCGCAACCGCATCAAAGAACTCATCGAAACAAAGACTGAAAAAACGGAATAGCCAGGTCAGCTTCGTGAAAAGGCAGCAAACGGAATGAACCGGGCAATGAATTCGACGAAGCGCGCGATCTTTTGTGCGACGCTGATGATTATCGGGCTATGCGCCCTGCCTGCCGACAAAGCTGCGGCACATCCGGCGACTGGAATAGTCGTCGATCGCAAGGGCCAGGTCTATTTCAGCGATCTGGAAACCGTTTGGAAGCTCAGCACGGACGGCAAGCTTTCCGTATTCCGTTCGGGTGTAAATGGCCGCCACGTGCACGAACTGGCCATCGATAGCGAGGACAACATCTACGGCGCCGACATTAGCTACGTGTCGCAAAAATGGATCAGCGACGTATGGAAGATGACGCCGGAAGGCAAGTCGACATACCTTCTGGAACCGACAGACAATCCGCCCCGCGGCATGAGTCTCTGGCGCGACCACGACGGCAACATGTATATCGTCGATCAAAATAATCATACTAAAACGCAAACTCTGCTTCTGCGCCGAACGCCCGATGGCAAGGTCACAACTTTTGCGGGTAGCGCGTACGGCCATAAGGACGGGAAGGGAACCGAGGCGAGATTCAGTAGCGTTGGCGGAATAGCGTTTGGTCCGGACCAAAATCTTTATCTCACCGACGGAACTTCAGTGCGCAAAGTGACGATGGATGGAACTGTAACCACAGTCGCGAAGGACCTGGATGTCAGAACCAGTGACGACAAGCCGTCACTGTTCGGAGGTTCATACGGAAGCCTTTCCGGACTTTCTATTGATTCCAGCGGCAACGTGTACGTCGCCGACCCCGGAAACCGGCGCCTGCTGAAGATCAATAACGGGGGCAAAGTCGAGGTCGTGCTTCGCAGCGATCCACCCTATTTCCCCAACGGAGTTGTGACAACATCGGCGGGCGATATTTACGTCATGGAAGTCGGGTTCACTCTTCCCAGCAAATGGAGCGGGCCGCGGATCCGTAGGATTACCGCAGATGGCAAGAACATACTGGTCGGGCAGGTGCGCGCGGAAGGTGGCTCTGCGGAGTTGAAGGCGGAAGCGGCACAGGTTGCCGGGAGATCCGCCGAGGCTACCATTGGTTTCTTTTACACCAACGCCTGGGCCAAGTACGCCGCGGGTCTGCTTTTACTGTCTCTTGTGCCTCTGTCGATCTTTGCCTGGAAACGACGCCAAAGGAAAAGGCACGCATGAAGCGAGTGCGCACAGTATTGAAATGGCTGGTCATAGTTCTGGCATGCCTTTTTATTATTATCCAATTCAGAAGGCCGGCCCGGACAAACCCTCCCATCGATCAATCGCAAACGATTGAAGCGCACGCGCAGATGACGCCGCAGGTGGCGTCGATTCTCGCGCGGTCCTGTAACGACTGCCACTCGAACAAGACGGTGTGGCCGTGGTACACCAACGTCGCGCCGGTTTCATGGTTTATTGTTGACCACGTGAACGAAGGACGCAGCAACTTAAATCTTTCCGAGTGGGGACGCTACGATCAGCGCCGTCAGGGAAAGAAGCTGGAGCAGATGTGCGATGAAGTCAAAGACGGCGCCATGCCGTTGAGTTCGTACACGCCACTCCACCCCGGCACAGAGCTCTCGCCCGACGATATAAAGACCCTTTGTGATTGGACCGAGGCCGAGCGAGCGCGACTTGCAGCGCAGTAAGGCTAGCCCTTAAGCCGCAACTGCTTCGTCTTTCAGTTTTTCTGCCTGGTAGTGGGTGGTCAGAGCCTGGATGATTTCGTCGAGCGCACCTTCCATCACGAGGTTGAGTTGATGGATGGTAAGGCCGATGCGGTGATCGGTGACACGGTTCTCTTTGAAGTTATAAGTGCGAATCTTTTCCGAGCGGTCGCCCGAGCCAACCATCGAGCGACGCTCGCTGGCAACGGCTTCGTGCTGCTTTTGCTCTTCAATCTCCTGCAAACGCGCTCGCAATACTCGCATCGCTTTCTCGCGATTCTTAATCTGCGACTTCTCGTCCTGCATGGATACCACGGTGTTCGTCGGCAGGTGGGTGATGCGCACCGCCGAATAGGTTGTGTTAACAGACTGGCCGCCGGGACCTGAGGAGCAAAACGTGTCGATGCGTAGCTCCTTGGGATCGATCTTCACGTCAACTTCTTCAGCTTCGGGGAGAACAGCGACGGTAATCGCCGACGTGTGAATCCTGCCGCTGCCCTCTGTCTGCGGCACGCGCTGGACCCGGTGCACGCCCGATTCGTGCTTGAGTTTTGAGTAAACCTTATCGCCCTCGATTAATGCCGTCGCTTCTTTAATGCCGCCGATACCGGACTCGGAGACATTCAGGACCTCCATGCGCCAGCGCTGGCGTTCCGCGTAGCGCGCGTACATGCGCAGCATTTCGGCGGCGAACAGCGACGCTTCGTCGCCGCCGGTGCCGGCGCGAATTTCGAGAATCACATTCTTTTCGTCGTTTGGATCGGTGGGAATCAGCAACAACTTCAGATCGTTTTCCGTCTGCTGCATCCGGGCCTGGAGGGTTTCCATCTCGACGCGAGCCATTTCACGCATGTCTTCGTCTTCGGCAGATTCATATAGCTCGCGCGCGCCGGTAAGTTCCTCGTTGAGCGTCTTCCAATGGCGATGTCTTTCAACAATCTCACCAAGGCTGCGATGCTGCTTCGCGGCCTTGACGTAGGCTGCCTGGTCCGACATCACCTCCGGGGCGGAGAGTTGGGCAGTCAGCTCTTCGTAATGCTTTTCTATTTGTTCTAGTTTCTCCTGCATGACTTTGTT
>DASXRU010000034.1:0-10560 GCA_036506395.1 Pyrinomonadaceae bacterium
CTCATGAACTCAGCCGTTTGAATCACGTAGTCTTCAATCTCCAAAGGCGCAACGATTTGCATTGTGCGCGCTCGAACGCTTTGAAAGAGCTCGCTCATAGAGCGGATCCTGGGCGACACCTGTTCGCTGATTGTAGAAGCCATCATGCTATTCCTATCCGCCGGTAACGACGATTGACTGCTGACGCCGCTCGACGACACGTCCGATTATCGCTACTCGTGGATAATTTTCCCGAACTCGTGCCAGCAAGTCAGCCGCACGATCGGCCACAACCGAAATCAACATCCCACCCGCAGTCTGCGGGTCGAATAACAACTTGACCAGATCCTTGTCAACCGATTCCTCGATTTCAATATCTTCGCCCACATATTCGCGATTTGTCTTGTCCCCGCTGGTAATCATGCCCGCAGCAGCCAACTCCAGAGCCCCTTCGAGCACGGGCACGGCGGCGGAATCCATCTCGATCGTCATGTTGCTGGCCCTGGCCATTTCCCAGGCATGGCCAAGCAGGGCGAACCCCGTTACGTCCGTGGCGCCTTTAACGCCGAATTCGCGCATTGCTTCAGCCGCGTATCTGCCGGGAGTCAACATCGTTTCTACCGAGGCCGCAACGGTCTCCGGCGAGGCCTTGCCGAACTTGATCCCGGTGGAGATCACGCCCGTGCCGATTGGTTTCGTCAGAATGATCACATCGCCGGAACGTGCGCCTGCATTGGTGGCTATTTTCGCAGGATCGATTACGCCCGTGACAGAATAACCAAACATGATTTGCTGATTATCAACGCTGTGGCCGCCAATCAGCGTTACGCCATATTTGTTCAGCGTCTCCAGCCCGCCGCGCATGATCTCGCCGAGTATCGCGGGATCGACACCCTTCTTGGGAAAACAGGTAATCGCCAGCGCGGTCAGTGGCGTGCCGGCCATCGCCCATACATCGTTGATCGAGTTGAGCGCCGCGATGCGTCCGTAATCGTACGGGTCGTCGACAATAGGCGTGAAGAAATCCACTGTTTGCACGATCGCGAGATCGTCGCGCAGTCGATACACTCCGGCGTCGTCGGCTGTGTCAAAGCCAACCATCAGATTCTCGTCAAAAGGCTGTTTTGGTAGCCCGCTCAAAACCTGAGCGAGTATGCCGGGGTCGAGCTTAGCCGCTCAACCAGAGCACGAAACCATTTCAGTCAGACGCATAGACGGTTCTCCTTTCAAACTCTTAACTCACTGTTAGGCATGGAAGACTGGATGGGCCGCAATTAGAATCGACTCTCCCCACAAGTTTTCTAGCAGAAATGCCTCAAGCCCCGAGCAGTACGAGAGGGTTTCGTTTCGCGCGGTTGAATTGTTCCAGTCCAAGGGGAAATCTGAATAGAGTATGCTCACGCGATCGTCAATGACTTCATTTTGCTGAGATAGGTAATAACCTCCGGCGTCCTCGATAACGGTGCAACCGCCACGCAACTCGGTGAATTCGCTGATGAGCCAGGAGAGCGTGTCCTGATAAGCGGCCTCATAACGGATAGGAAGATAGACTTCAACGCGGACTCTTGGCGCGAAGCTTGGCAAGGTGCTTCTTCCTCCACTCGGCAATGTTTTTCAGCTTCCTGCGAAATTCGGCGTCTGAAATCTGCGCCTTCGCCGGCTTCTTTGTGGTGCCACGCGTCATAACCTGATATTTGTTTTTCATTACAAGGCCCTGTCTTGATAGTTCATGGGCTGATAGTAAGACTACGCGCCACCATCAGCAAGTTCCGGTCGAAGGCGAGCCTGCGGGCGCACATATGGCCATTAGTAGAGCATGGCTATACTATTGTCACGCCGAACGAATGCCCGTGGAATAAGTGCGCTATGCAAGGAATTCGCATCGGTCCCGCTGGTTGGTCTTACAAAGACTGGAACGGGATTGTCTACCCTCGCTCACCGGGCGCGGAGTTTGATCCGCTCGCTTATCTGGCAAGATTCTTCGACACCATCGAGATCAACAGCAGTTTCTACCGCCCGCCGACGGCGGAAACCGCCCAATCTTGGGCCGCAAGAGTCGCGCAAAATCCTAACTTCCGCTTCACTGCCAAGCTGCACAAGTTGTTTACGCACTCTCGCGGCAAGGCTACGGCAAACGACGAAAAAGATTTCAGGCTGGGAATAGATCCGTTGGCTGAGGCCGGAAAACTCGGCGCAATCCTCATTCAGTTTCCCTGGTCTTTCAAGAATGAAATGGAGGAAAGGCAGTATCTGGTTCAGTTGCTGGAGCGGTTCAAGGACTATCCGCGAGTGGTTGAGCTGCGCCATGCATCATGGAACAGCGCCACGATTTATCAGACTTTGGAGGATTTGGGGGTCGGCTTCTGCAACATCGATCAGCCGCTGTTCGCCAAATCAATCAAACCTTCGGCCACCAGCACGTCAATGGTGGGCTATGTGCGTTTGCACGGACGCAATTATCAGAACTGGTTTCGCGAGGAAGCGGGTCCGGAGGAACGGTACGATTATTTGTATTCGCCCGATGAGCTCGAACCCTGGATTGCCAGAATTAAGGAAATTGCAAAGCAGACGAAGGAAACCTACGTAATTACCAACAATCACTTTCGGGGGCAGGCCGTAACCAACGCTTTGGAAGTAAAGGCAGTAATCGAAGAGGAAAGAGTTCCGGGACCGGCTCCATTGCTGGAACTCTACCCGCGACTAATCGAGTCAATTGTTCCGGAAGCGGCAAACGACCAACCGACCTTGTTCTGACTTGAGTTTAGAGTTCAAGCTTTAGCTTGTCAGACAAAGAGACAACCTGAAGATTGAACTCTGAACTTCTTGAGTGGATTTACCTGGCCAAAGGCTGTGCGAAAGAAATCGTTAGACCGTCCGGGTCAATGGCAACGGCGAGCTTGATTCCCTCGGCTTCCTGCTGCGTTGGCGGCATTACAAAGTTTACGCCCTTGGCCTTTAACTCTTCGTAGGTTTTATCGAGGTCTTCAACATTGAACCCGATTGTACATACTCCCGCGGGTTTCCCTTCACTTGGGGGGCCGGAATGTTTTTGGGGAACGCCGCCACCGTGAAGCGCCAGGGTGGTGGTGCCGGTTAGGAATTCTGTCCATTCCGGCGATTGGAATTTCAGTGCTATTCCCAGGGTGTCCCGGTAAAACTCAACCGAGCGCCGCATATCGGAAACCATCACCATTGCGTAATCAAGTTGCTTAAGCATTATTTCTTCCTCGATTTTTTGCTTTTCTTTCCATCGCCCATGGCGACAATTACCTCAAACTCTTCCTTTGTCAGCGCCATCACTGACAATTGTGATTGCCGTATCAGCGGCAAGCTCCCCAGTTTCTCGTGATAGCGTATCGCCGCCAGCGGCACAGGTTCAGCAAGCGGCTTTACGGGTCTAAGATCCACCGCCACCCATTGGGGGTCGTCCGCGGTCGGGTCAGGATAACCCTCCCTGGCTACCTCAGCAATTCCGACAACCGCCTTTCCCGTGCCCGAATGATAGAACAGCACCCGGTCGCCCGCTTTCATCTGGCGCAAGTTGTTTCGCGCCTGGAAGTTTCTTACCCCCGTCCAGTCGGTCTTCCCGTCACGAACCAGATCGTCCCAGGAATACGCCTCCGGCTCTTGTTTCACCATCCAGTAACTGTTCTTTGTGGGCATCGCTAAACGTTTTTCTTGCGGGCTGAAGAATATGGCCGTTAGAATATGTCCTTCATTTGCACTGATTCTCGGGAAAGGTCTATGGCAACGCTTAAAGAAGGAGACAAAGCGCCGGATTTCAAGGCGCGAGACGCCGATGGCAATCAGGTCAAGCTGTCAGCCTTCCGCGGCCAGAAAGTTGTGCTTTATTTTTATCCCAAAGACGACACGCCCGGCTGCACCAAGGAAGCGTGCTCTTTCCGCGACTCTCATTCAAAACTCACCCGGCGCGGCATCAAGGTCCTGGGAGTTTCACTCGACAGCGAGGCGTCGCACAAGAAATTTGCCGCGAAGTACGACCTGCCCTTTACGCTTCTTAGCGACCCTGAACGCTCGGTCTCAGAAGCTTATGGCACCTACGGCGAGAAGAAGTTCATGGGGCGAACCTACATGGGCCTGCACCGCATGACCTTCCTGATCGATGAAAAGGGCCGGATCAAGAAGATCTTCAATAAGGTGAAGCCTGAAGGCCACGCTGAGCAGATGCTCGAGGCTTTTAAAGCCTGAAGCGTATCCCTACTGCATCAGGCGAGTGACTGCCTTTGTACGGCCTGGTACGCCTTAGGCCGCGATCCAGCCTCCAACTTTATGCTGCTCCTCTGCGGCAGGTTTTCCCGGCATCAGGACATGCAGCGAGCTAAAGGACGGCTCTGATTCCGAGCGCAAACCGAAAATCCTGGAAGAGTTGCGTCCGCCCAGCATAATCGGCTGATCCTCGATCGGCTCGTTCATGAAATACATTCTGGTGTTGTCAACGACTCTGGTGCGAATCTCGTGAGTCCACAGCAGTAGGTTAGCCAGGGCGTCACCAATTTCGTCTTTAGCCAGCTTGGTCTCGTGGGCAATCTGCTTCTGGGTGCGCGCACCGCTCCTGATGGCCTCGCGCACGCGTTCAGCCGGCGTCAGCTTCTTCAGCATTCTGGCCACATACCCGGAAGAGAACTCGGCCGGCTGATTGCTGTTTTCGGCGGCGCGGCGCTTGGCCAGAAGGTTCACACCGTGCTGGTTGCGGGCACTCTTATACTCCCGCATTGCCTGGCGGCTCTGGGCGATTCTTTTGCGAATGCACTGTTTGCAATAGAGATTCAGGCCATCTTTGCGAGCTCGGCAAACGCCGAACTCCGATAAGGGCAATGACTCGTCGCAGCGGGGACATTTTTTTAATTGAATTGCATCTGCTTGGGCTTCCATCATGACGCTCCGTTCAGCAAAGCCAACTGTTTCAGGGGGTGGCTGCTTTGCGTGCAAAAAACACTTCACCTCAGGGGGCGATATTCCTGAACGCTCCCAGCTAACATTTTCCTTTGTTGAGTTTGGCGATTCCTCCCAGGATGATCAGGGTAAATCGCCTTAGATAACCGCGCCCCAACCTCTGGGCTGTTGCCGGCCGTCTACCCCTTGCTGCTGGCACCGCTAAAACGAGTTGTGCGTGTGCGGGCGGATAAAACCCGATTCCGTCTCAGGCAGGTTTCCGACTTAAGCGAGATTTTTATGATAGCGCCTACGAGGAAAACAATTCTTCGCGTTTTTCTATCCGCTGCGGAACTCACCGTTGACAGCAAGGGATCGGGATTATAGTTAGGCCGAGTTTTTTTGCAACAGCTTTCTCGCGTGTTGATGGTCCAACAATTAATTGCGATCAATTTCGCGCGCAGCCGGCCGCGAGGAGAAATTTTATTCGGCGCAACCGCTTGCTCGCAGAGAGGATATCTGATCACAAACTTTTTAAGTTCGCGGGCGCATGATTGCATTCGCGCTGATTCTTCACTGCGCCGGCGTGACTATGGGCTAGTAAAAACGGGTGCTTCGCGAAAGGCCACAAACCGTTCGCCCTCTGTCGCACTCAACAGGTGCGATGATCTTCACCGTGGTCCAACTATTAGTTGTTCTCAATGGACCACCGAGTAGATTAAAAAAGCGAACGCGTAAGAGCGTTGGCGAACACAACAACGATGAATTGATCGAAACGTACTGATTTGAGTAAGGAGCGGATTCCAGAATTAGTTTTTGCTGCGTTGCATCAATGGGCTTCGATCCTTTAAACGAAAAACGAATTTCAAGCCTGACCACACTTCATCCACAGCACAAATCTTCGTGTCCACCAGTCCCGCCGACAGACCGAGGGTTTGCACATTATTAAATGCAAGGTCCGTTGCCACACCCGAACTTTTCTTTGGCCATGCTATCCAGAGCATTCCCGCGGGCTTAAGCTTTTCCGCAAGCAGCGCAAAAGCTGCTGCCAGTTCGCTCTCTTTTTTCACGAAAAAAAGAATCAAATCCAGATCGTCGAGCGTTTGATTGACAACCTTCGCTTGCGCCGGCAGCGGCCCCAGCGTTTTCCGGAAAGACTTTGGCGGATTGACCAAAGCGATACGGGATCCTTCCTTGATTCCGAGTTTCTTTACCAGCGGAGTTTCTGAGTAACCTGCCACAACGTTATTCCGGAAGCGCAGCTCTTGCCGCAGGTCAATGCTTATTTGCCGGCCGTTTGGGATTCTTTAAGCCGGTCGCGAGTTTGTTTGTCACTTCCCGAAGCACCCTTGGAGCCAGCATATGCTCTTCTTCTCGTAAAAACCGTTTCACTGCTACGGCATCTCGTTTCGCTAGTTCCCGCAGCGCCCACGACATCGCCTTCACGACCATATCGTCGCGGTCATTCAACAACAAGCGGCAGACAGCCAGTGTGCGCTCGGTGTCACCAGATCCGCCCCGCGTCTTGTTATTCAGTGGAACCGTGGCAACCAGTGCCGCTCTGCGCCACCAGCGATCACTGGAGCCCGCCCAGCCATGGACGACATTGTCGCGGATTTGGCCTTCGCGCCACGCCGGTCCCGCCAGGTAGCAGGCGAAGCAATCCACCGCATACCAACTGTCGACGTTGCGCCCGAGTTCTTCGAGTGCTCTCTTATTCAGGCTGGAGAGAGTGGCAGGATGATGTTGCGCCAACTCGTAGGCAATGAAGCGAAACTCGAAAGCCGGCCGTTGCACGAGAGCCAATGCGATTTGGAATACGAAGTCGGCGCCCGCATTCTTCAGACGCCTGGAGAATTCACGTCGCACCTCACGCACATCCCGGGTCTTAAGCTCAGGCAATGCCTTAACACGCGCTTCAATCTCTTCGACAATCGCTCTAACCGGTGTTGTTTGAGATTTACTTTTCAGATTTGAGGCGCTCATAGATTTTGCACGTGAAGCCGTGGCGAAAGAAAAGTAGATTAGCAATAACTCTTACCACCAGCGCAGAAGCTTCCACCAACCAAATCCGAAGATCGTCCAGATCAGAATGTTCGGCACCGATACCAGCAGTCCCACTAGCCACCACGTGCTCTGCTTTACGTAATCGGCGCCAAAATAAATGGGCGCCGGCGTTGTCCCGTAATGCGTAAGTGAGGCGTCGAGATTTGAAAAGTACGCGAGGGACAGAACTGCCAGATACGGTGGCGCACCCGCCGCCAGAATAACCACCAGAAATGGCGTATACATCGCCGAAGCGTGCGCCGTGATACTGGCAAAACCGTAGTGCGCATAGAAGTAAATCAACAGCAGGCACCCGAGCGCGAGCCACCAGATCCAGCCGGTCGTAAAACCGGCCGCGGTTTCCGCGAAACGTTTCGTAATTCCCGTCTCGCCCAGCGCTTCAGCCATGCGAACTAACCCGCCGTACCAGATGAACACGTCCCACGCTCCCCGTTCGCTTATCACGTCGTTCCAGTCCAGCACGCCCGCCAGCAAAAGGGCACAGACGCCAATGAGGGGTGGAATCGCATAATCGAGTTTTGAAAGATAAGTCAGAAAGGCAATGATTCGTCCCGAGGGGATCACGACTGCGACCGAAGGAATGACCCCGGCCAGACCGCGAAGCATCCACATAGCAGCCACCACGATGAATATTCCCAGCAGAAGCTTTTCTTCCCACTTCATTCGTCCCATGAGCTTCAACTGGTTTCTGGCAAACTCAGCGGCCGCAGGCGTTTTCTTGATTTCCGGGGGGAACACTCGATAGATCAGTTGCGGCACCACCACCAACGAAATCAGCCCGGGCACAATCGCTCCCAGTAGCCAGCGGGTATAGGTCAACTCAACGCCGGTTACTTGCTGTGCAAACTTGGCAATCAGAATATTGGAAGCCTGCCCTGTTAAGAATGTGGCGCAGATGATTACATCGCATTGGTACAGCAGCACCATCAGGAAAGCCCCGAGACGTCCCGCTGTAGGGCCTGGCCTTGACTCGTAAGCCTCCGAAAGACTCTTGGCAATGGGGAACACTACCCCGCCCGAGCGCGCGCCGTTTGACGGGATAATGCTGGCCAGCAGAAAGTCGGTTGAGATTAGTGCGTAGCCGAGACCGAGGGAGTGATGTCCGATACCGCGAATAAAAAGGTAGGCGATGCGCCGCCCCAGTCCCGTCTTAATCATGGCGCGCGAAATAAAAAACGCAGCCAGGACTAACCAGACTATGGGGTCGGAATAACCACCAAGGGCCTCGCGAACAGGCAGGGCTGCGGTGATCGCGATTGCCGAAACGCCCAGCAGAACCATTGCGCCGCCGGGGATTGGACGGAGAATCGATCCGACAATTGTGGCCGCAAAAATCGCGAGCAATCGCCACGACTGCACTGTGATTCCTGCGGGAACCGGAATGAAAGCGATCCCGAAGCCGACAAACAGAATGATCGCCCAGCGAATCAATTTGCCGCGAAGTGGCGGCGGCGGGCGTGTACCGGATCTGGGAACGTCCTCATCCAAGGGCGATTGCCCTGCATCATCCATCCCTGGCAAGCCTCCAGCGCTTCATAACGCAAAAAGACCGTGGGATACTAATCTTTCAGTCTTTTGTAACGCAAACTCTTAGTTTGCGCGCAAGTTTCAGTTCTGGTAACGCAGGCTAAAACCAAAGAGCGCCAGTTCCCGTACTTTAATTGGCATCAATGAAGCTAAAAGAACATGCTGATCAAGAAAGCCCCGAATATTAAGTCGAGCGAGATTACGGACAAGAAGGTTTACCTGAACCGCCGTTTGTTCATACGCGGCGCGGTTGTTGCCGGCACCACTGCCGCGACCGGCCTGCTTTATCGCAAGCTCAATCCGCCGCCGGCCGTCGTCGAGCCGCGCGCGAAAATCGCCGACGTTATTACCACCCCACCCGGGGAAGCGGCGCAGAACGGATTTACTGTTAGCGAGAAGCTGACGTCGCTCGAAGACATCACGAATTACAATAACTTTTACGAATTTTCTACTGAGAAACGCTCAGTCGCTTCAGAGGCGCGCGGGTTTGTGACTCGTCCCTGGACAATTTCTGTCGAAGGCCTTGTGAACAAGCCAAAGGTTTACGATCTCGACGATCTACTGAAAATTGCTCCGCCGGAAGAGCGCACGTACCGGCATCGCTGTGTGGAAGGCTGGTCGATGGTGATCCCCTGGATCGGCTTTCCGCTCGGCAAACTTTTGCCGCAGGTGGAACCGCTTTCGTCGGCCAGGTACGTAGCGTTCCAGACGCTTTACGATCCCCGCCGGATGCCGAATCAGAACACAGGTGTATTGGACTGGCCTTATGTTGAGGGTTTGCGTCTGGATGAAGCGCTGCATCCGCTGACGATTCTTGCCAGTGGCCTTTATGGGGAAGCCATGCCGCCGCAGGATGGCGCGCCCTTGCGCCTGGTGGTGCCATGGAAATACGGCTTCAAAGGAATCAAGTCGATCGTAAAGATACGGCTGGTCGATTCTCAGCCGCCCACGACCTGGAACCTGGCGGGGCCTGATGAGTACGGCTTCTATTCCAATGTTAACCCGCAAGTCGATCATCCCCGTTGGAGCCAGGCCGACGAGCGGCGCATAGGCGAATACGGCCGGCGGCCGACGCTGATGTTCAATGGCTACGGTGAACAGGTGGCGCAACTTTATGCGGGGATGGATTTGCGCAAGTATTTCTAACTTTGGAGTGCGCCGGCAGAGCGAAGCGGCGACGGCGCTTTGGATGTCTTCGATTACAGTTCGATTTTTCGACTAATCCAAAGCGGTGTCGCGCTACGCTTGCCACCGCACTCCAAATCTGTTGAGTGAACATGAAAGACACGCGCTTCGCAAAACTAGTCCTCTTCATCAACAGCCTCGTGCCGCTGACGTTGCTGCTTTGGGACGTCTATCACCACCGCGTCGGTGCTAACCCTCTGGAGTTTGTCACGCGCACCACGGGTATGCTGACGCTGGTTTTTCTGCTGATCACGCTGGCTGTGACGCCCGCGCGAAACCTTTCCGGCCTCAACTGGCTGGTGAAGTTTCGCCGCATGCTCGGGCTCTTCGCATTCTTTTACGGTTTCCTGCACCTGATGACGTACGTCTGGTTCGACCGGTTCTTCAATCTAAAAAGCGCGGCCCAGGACATCCTGGCGCGCCCGTTTATCGCGGTTGGAATTACGGCTTTCTTCCTGATGATTCCCTTAGCAATCACCTCAACGAACAAAATGGTGAAGCGTTTGGGAGGCAAGCGCTGGAGCCGTCTGCACAAGGTGGTTTATTTGTCCGGCATCGCCGGCGCGCTGCACTATTGGATGCTGGTGAAATCCGACACACGCCTGCCGCTGACCTTCGCTTTCGTCCTCGCGCTCCTGCTCGGATTCCGCGCTTTCATCAAACACTACGGCGAACAAGGCAAGTCATCCAGTGGGTCGGTCATCGCTCCTCGCTAGGAACTGACTGGCCAATCCTGTCCGGGCCCGTTGTTGACTAGCTTAGGTATTTGCAGTAGAACCGCTGCCTCGTTCTACCTTCAATCAGAAAGAGGAGGAACAACCTGAGAATGTTTCTCAAGATTGCTACGATGATCGCCATCGCGTGCGTGGCCCTGAGCTTTTTCCTGCAGCTTATTCAACAGGTGATATT
>DASXRU010000035.1:0-19052 GCA_036506395.1 Pyrinomonadaceae bacterium
CCCCCCAGGCTGCATACTGTCGCGCGTCCTGAAATTCGTAACCCCGGCTACCTGGCCTCTTTTGACACGTAAGCGTTCCGGCATCCGAATAGAGTCCGAATTTCAGTCCCCTGGAATGAACGTAATCCGCCAGCGCCTTCACTCCAGAAGGAAACCGTTGCGGGTCCGGCAGGATGTTTCCCTGCGCATCGCGATCGATCTGCCAGCAGTCGTCAATGACGAGGTAAACATAACCCGCGTCTTTCATGCCGCTCGTTACCATTGCATCGGCCATCTCCCTGATAAGCTGCTCGTTAGCGTCGCAGGCAAATTTGTTCCAACTGTTCCAGCCCATCGGCGGAGTTCTGGCGAGCCCGTTATCTAGTGAGTAAGCATTGGTCAGTGATACGGCACAGAGCATGATAGCAGCGAGCAGGATGAAGGTTTTCATATCTATCGGACCGGAATCGTTTTTCTTAGTCTCACATCGCTGGAGGATCCGCCGGCCGCAATCTCCATTCGGTCGTTCTCGACGACCCAGCGGTCTGTCTTTGTGTCCCCGTATCCAAGATGTGATGCAGCAAGAGACAACTTGTGAATCGCGCGCGACTCATTCACCAGTTGCGTGACTTTTTCTTGAACCGTCATGCGGCGGATGAAATCTTCCGCTCGCTATTGCGCTGGCAAGTCAAGACTTAGGTAAGCTGACTTTTGCCGATCCTGCGTGAACATGCCGTCACACTCAGGAAGGTGGCGATCGCCATCAGTATTTGCGGGCCGGTTCTCTTCATCTCTTTCCTTCCGCGAACACAATTGAACAATAAGTCTCGATTTTGGCCCTTGAGTGTGAGTGCAGCTTAGGCGCCACGTCGCCTTGAACCACTTCGTGACTCGACATCAAGACTTCAAACGAAGAATTGTTGCCTTATGCCAGAAATCTTGTGGTTCACCCTGAAAATGTTGCAAGTTTATGCCAGAGCGGATTGTAGCATTTCGGTTAGCAGGCTCCGATCGATTGACCTAAAATCTCGCACTCCTTGAGTCTCCGGCTGGTTATTCCTTGGCGAATTGCTCTCCAGGAGAGCTCGCCTCCGCTTCACCAGCCAACCCAGATTCTGAACCAGAACCGCAAGCATGAGAAGACAAAGTTACTCAACCGGAAGTGTGGCTAATTGAAACTGCCTCAACCAGGGGTTCACCCTAGCGCCATGTGGCCAATTTGTGGACAGAATTCTCAGCACTCAACCGATAACGAATGGTAAAGAATGCGAAGGGATGTAAAAACCCTCGATATTCCTTGATGGCTGCAACCTTCGAAAAGGCAAAGACTTACGTTTTTGCCGCGCCTATCATTTGGGACCGAGAGGTCGGAGGTTCGAATCCTCTCGCCCCGACCATTAATATCATTCCCATCAATAGTTACAACTCACATTCCAGCAATAGCTCAGCGGCAGAGAGCGGGCCGTAGATCTTGGCAATCCAGAGTTTTGTCGGAAATGCCGTTCACGACTCAGAGGTCGAACTGACACTTTGTTAGACGAGTTGCGTGTTCTTTACACGTGCGTCTTGCGCTATTGCTCAACTGAGATCACAGTCACCGACCTGGGTTCAAGTTTCAGAGCCAGCTTGCCACCCTGAATCCTGGCCGACAGGGGTTTCGGCACAACAGTATTGGGCGCATCGAACGTATTAACGCTGTCAACTTTCGGCGCGGTTAGTGTTTCTCCAACTGCCGAACTTGCCGTCATGCCAACCGGGCTTACCTCGATATCTACTGATTGAATGGGATCGACATTAGTTATTTCCAACCACAGCTTGCCAGCCGCATCCTTAGCTGCGATAGCATCCACCCGTGGCAGTGTGATCTCGCCGTGCGTATACGTGTCGGCATTGAAAGTGACGGGCACAAACGTGGCATCCTGGAAAGGCACATACATTTTGAAGACGTAGTATGTCGGCGTCAGCACCATCTTCTCTTTGTCCGTCATGATCATCGCCTGCAGCACATTGATCATCTGGGCGATGTTGGCCATGCGCACCCGATCCGCATGACGGGCAAAGATGTTGAGGTTAAGCGCAGCCAGAATAGCGTCACGCTGGCTGTTCTGCTGGACCAGGAAACCCGGATTGCTACCGGGCAGCGGCGCGTACCAAGCTCCCCACTCATCAACCACGAGGGCGATTTTCTTTTGCGGATCATACTTGTCCATGATCGCCGAATGCTTACTTATCAGACCATCCATCGCCAGTGTCGACTTGAGGACTTGACTGTATTCAGTCTCGCCGAACCCCAGAGACGCAAAGGCCGGCGGCCAACGCACCACCGTATAAGAGTGCATCGAAAGACCATTCATATCCCAACTCCACTGGTGATTCTGCCAGGCCTTCATCACGGCGTCAGTCCATTCGGTCCAGCGCGGTTCGGCGCCGCCTGGTCCTACGGCGATCTTGAGCATCTGCTGCTCCTCTTGCTGTGCCGGATTGAAGTTCCTTACAAAGCGGCTGTAAATCTTGAACTGGCTTAGATAATACTCGGGTGTCATGTTGCCACCGCAGTCCCAGCTTTCGTTGCCAATGCCAAGATAAACGATCTTGTACGGAGCAGGGTGTCCATTGGCGGCACGCTCCTTAGCCAGTGTTGTCGGCTGCGACGTGGTTAGGTACTCCAGCCAATCTGCCGCTTCCTGCGGAGTACCGGAGCCAATGTTGACTGACAAGTATGACTCCGCGCCGATCTGATTGATGAAGTCCAAGAACTCGTGCGTTCCGAAACTGTTCGGCTCGATCACTCCACCCCAGTTTGGATTGAGCGTCTCAACTCGCTGGGGGCCAATGCCCTTGCGCCAGTGGTATTCGTCGGCGAAGCAGCCACCGGGCCAGCGAACGTTCGGTACCTTTATCCTTTTAAGCGCGGCGACAACGTCGTTGCGGATACCACGAGTATTAGGGATGTTGGAATTTGGACCGACCCACATGCCGTCGTAAATCCCATGGCCGAGATGCTCGGCAAACTGGCCGAAAATATTGCGGTCGATCTTCGCGCCGGCCTGTGACACGTCAACAGACAATTTGACAGTTTGGGCGGTCACGAAGGGTGCCGTTAGGACTACACCTATCAGAGCGAAACTGACAAGAAAAACACGCATGACAAGCGATTCCTTTCAGCCCAATCCAATTATGGGCGGGCAAAACAAGTGGAGAAAGCAAAAGCGTTGCATGGAAGAGAGTCTTATCGCGGCATACTAGAGAGCTGGCGTGTTCCAGATTGTACTTCGCAATCATCCAGCCCACTGTCATTACCGGCTTAACCACATGACAAGGCACTAGTGTGCGCTATCCAATGCCAAACCAATGCCAAAACCAGGGAAAGCTGCCTTTTGACAACTGAAAGACAAACTGCGAAGTTTGTAAGACATCGTGCGTTTACTCTGGCAACTTCCGCTCCCCGTCGATCGAAAACCGATCCTCGAGAGTCGCCGCGCCCGTTCCAGGCTGCCCTCCGCCCACGCTGACAAGATACTCACCCGATGCAACAAGTCGATTACCGAGCTGATTAACCTGGCCCAAGTCCTGCGGTTCAAGTGAGAAGTGTAAATGCTGCTTCTGTCCGGCGGCTACGTGAACGCGAGTGAATCCTCGCAGCGCGCGGAGCGGAGCGCCAGGTGAATGGGGAAACTTGAGATAGACCTGAACCACCTCATCACCGTCACGCTCGCTCGTGTTCCGCACATCAACGTCGACATCCAATGCCTGGCCGGCTTCCAGTTTCTTCGCGGAGAGCTTCAAGTCGTCATAAGTAAACTTTGAATAGCTCAGTCCAAATCCAAATGGATAAAGTGGCTGCCCCTCAAAGTAACGATACGTTCTACCCTTCATCGAGTAGTCCTCGAAAGGTGGTAACTGATTCACTCCTGTATAGAAGGTTACCGGAAGACGTCCAGCGGGATTGTTGCTGCCGGCAAGCGTGTCGGCAATTGCAGTACCTCCTTCCTCCCCGGGATACCACGCATCGATAATCGCGTCGGCATGGGCTTGCGCCCAGTTGACTGCCAAGGCGCTACCGTTCATCAGCACCACTATCAAGGGCCTACCCGTTGCCTTCACCGCCTTCAAAAGTGTTTCCTCTTCCTGCGGAAGATCAATGCTCGTGCGGTCACCACCTTTAAAGCCAGGCACCTGCACGTCCATCTCTTCACCTTCAAGATCAGATGTGATGCCCACCACCGCAACCGTTACATCCGCTTGCTTGACGATCTTAATCGCATCCGCCAAGGGATCTATTTTGTTAGACACCCAGACTAGCTTGGCGACCGCACCGCCACCGCCTTGGAAATACTCCAGCTTGAGTGCATAGTGCCGGCCCTTTTTAAGCGTTATCGGAGCGGTTTTCGTCCGCGGCGCATGTCTGGACCAATCCTCCACTATCAGTTTGCCATCGACCCACAAACGGAACCCGTCGTCTCCAGTGACGCCAAGCTCATACATTTCCGATTGCGGCGGTGTTATTCGTCCCGTCCACCGGACTGAGAAATTCTCTCCTCCGAGACCCGGCGCGGGGCTGCCGCCAAACTCGAAGTTCACGCTCGGGTCGACCCGCACTGCTACCGGCGTACTCCCTAGCTCAGTGCCATTGAAGTATTCTGCCTTCAGTCCCGGCCGGCCATCTTCTGTGGTGAGCACTTCGCTGGGCACAGGACTTCCGGGCCGCAAAAACTTTGTTCCCGGCATGAATGCCACCTGCGCCGCTCCAAACCGCTTTCGGATTCCGTCCAGTGCGGTTGTCGATCGCGACGGCGTACCGTTGTAGTTGCCCTCAAGCACCCGAACCGAATCTGCCAGCGGTCCCACCACCGCGACCTTGGTTGGTCCCGCCTTGAGCGGAAGGATCCCATCATTCTTGAGCAACACCATTGTCTCTCGTGCCAACTTTAGCGCCAGCTGCCGATGAGCTTCGATATCATTTTCCGAAGGTGAGATCCGCGCGTAGGTTACCATTTCGGGCGGATCAAACATTCCAAGTTTGAAGCGAGCACGGAACAACCGCTTTACCGCGACATCAAGGTCCCTCTCTGTAAGAAGTCCTTGCTTCACCGCATCAACATACTTCGAGTAGTTGTTTCCCTTATCCTCGCACTCAAGGTCCGTTCCCTTCTTCAATGAGATAGCGGCGGCTCCTTCCATCGCTTTGGTGAAGTGATGGCCCCGCTGGATATCCGCCACCGCGTCACAATCTGAAACGACATATCCATTGAAGCCCCAGGCGTTGCGCAGCTCATCCTGAAGCAGAAATGTATTCGCGCACGCAGGCTCGCCATTGATGCTGTTGTAGGCGCACATCACCGATTCCGCTATCCCCTGCATGACGGTTTCGCGAAAGGCAGGCAAATAGGTGTCCACCATATCGTGCTTTGAAACCTTGGCGTCGAAGACATGCCGTAGTGGCTCCGGTCCGCTATGCACGGCGTAGTGCTTCGGTGTCGAAACCGCTTTGAGGTATTTGGGATCGTCTCCTTGTAGCCCTTTCACGAATGCAACTCCGAGCCGTGCCGTCAGAAAAGGATCCTCACCATAAGTCTCCTGACCACGTCCCCAGCGTGGGTCGCGGAAGATGTTGATGTTCGGCGACCAGAAAGTCAGTCCGTGCATAATGTCGCCACCGTGCCCGCTTTGTAGGGCTTCATTGTGCTTGGCGCGTGCTTCCGTCCCTATTACATCAGCCATCTGCCGAATGAGCGGTTCATCCCAGCTTGCCGCAAGTCCGATCGGCTCGGGAAAAACGGTGGCCTTACCTGCGAACGCCACGCCGTGCAGCGCCTCGCTCCACCAGTTGTAGGCAGGTACATGTAACCGCGGTATTGCAGCCGCTTGGTGGACGAGCTGCGATGCCTTTTCTTCCATCGTCATTCGCGAAACGAGATCATCCACGCGCTGTTCAATCGGCAGGGAGGTGTTTAGAAACTTAGGCTGAGCATCGCTCTCGCTGATTTGACCAGGTGCGCGGTCTCGCGTCCCAACGGCGAAAACCAACAAAGCTAGAATCGGTATAGCGCGATGAAGCCACGCCCGATTAGATGTATAGGTTGCGCGATATTTCATATGCACTGCCCCCTCTCTATGCCATGCGCTGATCAGCTGCGCGCTTGCGCGCTATTTGAGACTCAATTTCGCTTCCCACTCCCACTAATCTCATTCAATACCCAAGTGAAACAAAAGACGGGAGTTAAGAGACCGAGCGTACAGAAGACTGTTTGGTTCGCCATTCCCAGTCAGTGCGAATAATTGCACCCAGATCTGGATAAGCCGGCTGCCAGCCTAAGACCTTTCGAGCTCTGCTGGCATCGGCAACCAAACGAGAAGGATCGCCGGCGCGCCGGGGCTCAATCTTCACCGGAATCGATCGCTCGGTAACATGCCGCGCAGTCTCAATCACTTCCATCACCGAATAACCCCGGCTGTTTCCCAGGTTGATTCGCTCAGACTCTTTGCCCGCCCGCAAATGTTCCAAAGCTAAAATATGCGCGGCGCCCAGGTCGGCCACGTGAACGTAGTCGCGGATTGCGGTGCCATCGGGAGTTGCATAATCATCGCCAAATACAGATACCGCAGGAATCTCTCCCTGCGCCGCCGCGATTACGTTCGGCAACAAGTGCGTTTCAGGAATGTGCAACTCGCCACGTTCGCTGGTCGCCCCCGATGCGTTGAAGTAACGCAGTGCCACGAAGCGCAGGCCATGCGCTTGATCGTAGCTTTCGAGAATGCGTTCCATCATCAACTTGGACCAGCCGTAGGGATTGGTCGGATGCTGCGGATGATCCTCGGAAATCGGAACGGTCTCAGGCTCGCCGTAAGTAGCGCAAGTTGAAGAGAAAACCAGCCGCCGCACGCCAGCCTTAAGCAATTCATCGAGCAACGCAATTCCCTGCTCGACGTTGTTGCTGAAATATCGCGCCGGCTCCAGGACAGACTCGCCGACGTAAGCGAGCGCAGCGAAATGGATGCAGGCTTCAATTTCGTGCTCTTGCGCGATGCGCGCCAGCAGTTTGCGGTCACCAATGTTTCCTTCATAAAAAGAAGCACGTTGCGGAACAGCATCGCGATGGCCACGATCCAGATTGTCCAGAATGACGACGCCTTCGCCCCTGGCGAGCAGCAACTCTGCCGTCACGCTGCCGATGTAACCAGCTCCCCCAGTAACCAGAATCATCACAAAGCTCCTAAGTTGTCTTTACTCTTCGGTGCCAGAATTTCAAGCTCATGAACAAAAGCCGCGAAGACCAGAAATTATTTACTCAACCTCAGATGTCCAAACGCCGCACTGCCCTGCGATGAGCCGGCGAATATCCACGGCCGCCGGCCTGTCTGGCGAGCGTATTGTTCTGCCACTTCTCTAATGCTGGCGCCAGCGTCGCGCTTACCCAGTACGGCAACCGTCCCACCGCTGCCACCGCCTGTGATCTTCGCCCCGAAGAGTCCTTGCCTCGGACCCGCTTCGCGCACAATCGTCACCAGCAAGTCGGTGCCCTCAGAATTTAGACCGCAGGCTGAGTAGCTCTCATGCGACTGAAACATCAATTCGCCCATCTGGCTTAACTGTTGCTCGCTGATCCTTCCGGCGATTAACCTCGCATATCTGCGCACACGTTCATGCTCGTAGACGGCATGCGCGGTAGGAATGCGCACTGCATAATGGCGTTCAGGCTCAACTCGCGTAACTAGATCAGTTGTGCCCTGATAACGTGCGAGAAATTCCGCACCGTCCATGCGCTGCGGCAGTTGTTCGGCATAATTCACGAACTCTGCGGGCGTGACATTAGCCAGGTAACCACCCCAGCGCGGATCGTCGATGCGAACCCGTCCTCCCGACATCCTTTCGCCAATCTCCAGTCCGGCCAACTCGGCAATGATACGATAGCCCATGAACGCGCCCACCCGAACCGAACCATAATCCGCTCCTGACACCGAGTGACGGATTCCTGAGTCGATTCCCCAAAACCCAATTTCATTTGGAATAGGAATTAGCTCGCGCAGTTCGGCTGGCTGACAAAGCAGAGCCAGCAATCGGCTTCGCTCGCCGCAACTCGACGTCAACTGGTCCATAACGCCGCAAGGCGCGCCGACGATGAAGTTCTCCACCGTCTGACACAAGAGGGCGAGTTCACGCCCTTCGATCCGGATGTCAAATGCGGCAGTGACGGCTTGCATCACCGCTACCTCCAAAGCCGCAGACGAACTCACGCCTTTCCCCTGCGGTACCTGCGAGCAGATCAGAATTCGCGCACCAGCGTCGAAACTGATGCCGCGTTCGCGCATGAGCACCAGGAACACAC
Source organism: Pyrinomonadaceae bacterium (assembly GCA_036506395.1). Lineage (GTDB taxonomy): Bacteria > Acidobacteriota > Blastocatellia > Pyrinomonadales > Pyrinomonadaceae > DASXRU01. The sequence goes on from DASXRU010000035.1 coordinate 8,307, forward strand.
CAGCGACGTATGCAGCCCAATGTTTCCTGGTATCGCTTTGAAAGTATTCGCGGGCGACATCGTAGTCCAATGCTCCACGGGCGTCCTCGAAATCAGAGAGCGGCATTTCAAACCACAGGTTTTGGGCCGAGTCTTCCGATAGGCTAACGATCCTGATCATTCGCTGAGCATCAAGCTGCACAGCTACGAAGGTCGCCTCCTGGATTGGTAACTCGAGGACCAACGAACCTGAGTAATCCGCGATTCCTCCCATCACGTCTAATCGCCCTGGGGCGCGCGTGACGAAAAGTTCTCCCTCACCATCAAAAAGATCACGCACTGCCGGTGCTGGATTTTGATCCACGGTCTTCAGAGTCTCGATGAAGGCCACCGCATCGGGTAGGTCTGTTGTGCCATGAACAATGCGATACATGGCTATTCATCCCGCTTCATCTGGTCACCCTCGACCATGCTCATTTAACTTGCCCGCCCGCGTTGACCATCTCACCGCCCAGTAATCCGCGCTTTTTCAATGATGCCTGCAGCAGGTGCTCGATTTGTGCGCGAATGTGTTCATTTGCATAACCGGCCCAGGCCACATTCGGCTCAACAGCGAGCTTCGCGCTCAAGGGTTGGCCGTCAATCCCGGTAACCAATACTCCGGCTTCGCGTGCGATTAGCTCGGTGCACACATCATAAGGATGGCAACAAATTCCTAACGCCAGACCTCGTTTACGCAATAGGTCTTCCATCAGCGGACGGAGATCCGCAACGAAGCGATCGTGCCCGCTCATCAGTTCGTAAAGCTGGCCTCCGCTCGATGCATACTGATCCTCAAAACAGTGGGCCTTGCCCGGCTGGACCGGCCCCAGCGCGCCCAACACAATCTCCTCATCAATGGCCGCGAGTTCCTCGCGTACTCCTGGAAAAAGTCTCGTTACTTCCGCGTAGCCGTGCTCAATAGTCCTCGCTGACGAAGGGGCCAAACGGATCGTTGTGCGCGAACCGGTCAACCGGTTGAAACGTTCGGCGTGGACTCCTTCGCCTCGCATTGCCCAGGCCTGGTCAGAAAGATGTTGCTTGACGAGGGGTATCTCGGTCTGAATCGCCAACTCAATATCCGAGAGCCGCGTCTCGTCACCACGATTAGGGGCCACTCCGGTGAGGATCCACCCGCTGCGCTTCTGGTACATGAGCCCGCGTGTGCCGTCGATTGGATCCACAATGATGCGCCAGACGGCCTCGGCTTCAGAAATGTGGCGCGGCAACACGATTTTTCCCTGAGGCAAGCCTTCGGCAATCAAAACCACCGGAGTGCGGGGCGCGATTTCGCGAGAAAAGAAATCAATCAGCAACTCTTCGCTGATGCGGTCAATCGCATAAATCGTGTCGCCTTCTTCTTCGCGGGCAACCTTGGCAAGGATGCCGATCGCCGAACGCTCGCAGGCTTCAACGACAACCTGGCGAATTGTTTCGTGCAGTCCCTTGAACAGCGGAAGCAAATGAGCGGCAGTAGACATTCTGGTGTAGCTCTAACTCGCTCCTTTGTCCGGAGTTCGTAAGTAATGTACGGTTGATTGAGCGCGCAGTTCAGCAGCTTTCTGTTCCGGGGCCGTATCGCTCAGGAAGTTTCCGCCGCCGATTTCCGGACCGGCCAGATACTTGAGCAGGTTTGGTTTTCTCAAGGGCGGATGAAACTCAATGTGAAAATGGAAGCTGCGATAATCACCGCCGTCTGTCGGTGCTTGATGCAACGGCATGACATAAGGAAAGGGCATCTGCCACAGATTATCGAAACGAATCAGCGTCTCGCCCAACACTAAGGCCAGATCACGCACTTCGGCGTCGCTCAGGGCGGCCAGGCTGGGATGCCTTCGTTTTGGAGCGACAAAGACTTCATAGGCATAGCGCGCGAAATAAGGCAGAAAGGCTATTGCTGTTTCGTTTTCGCAGATGATCCGCCTGTCGTCGGCTTGCTCAGTCGCGATGATGTCCTGGAAGAGTGGCCGTCCGTTTTCGCTAAGATATCGTTCGCTCGCTAGTGCCTCCGTTTGAATCGTCTTGAAAACGAAGTTCGTTGCATAGATCTGGCAGTGTGGGTGCGGGTTTGAAACACCAACGACTTCGCCCTTGTTTTCAAAGATTAGTACGTGGTCAATTTCGGGACGGCGTCCGAGTTCAACGTATTCAGATTGCCAGGCAGCCAACAGGTTCTCAATTTCAACGATTTCAAGCTGCGCGAGTGACAGATCATGACGCGGCGTATAACAGACGACCCGAGAAATTCCCTGCGCCGGTTGATTGCGAAAAATCCCTGGCGGGTGTTCAAGCTTCAACGGAGAATTCATCCCCACGGATGGATGATCGTTATCGAAGACAAACACACCATCGTAAGGTGGATTGACTTCCCCGCCTATACGATCATTTCCGGGACAGAGATAACAATCTTTGACGTGCTGCGGCAGCGGTTGCGCTTCGTGCTTGACGGTCTCGCCGCTCCAGGGACGCCCCTGACGATGCGCGGCGACAATCACCCACTCCTCACGCAAGGGATGCCATCGCTCTTCCCAAACTTCATTTAACTGGGTATCGGTAATCATCGCCATCCGGAGTTGCACAAAAAGTCAATATAAGGCCAATCCGGCTATGCCGTCTGATGTGCGGAAGCGCTCCGCGCTTCCGCAGTGCATTAGAGGGATTTTGGGCTACGCCCCGAACCGGAACAGCGCAACTCGGGGGTAGAACATAGGGGAAGCCCGAAGGCCCTCCGCAGATCAGACGGCAAAGCCGGGTTCCTTGAGGACTTTTGTGCAAAGCAGCATCAACCTTTTCCGGCCTCCTGCATCATTACAACTTGCCTTCGATTGCGGCGATCAGCAAAGAACTGATCGGCCATAACGCCGATTAGTATGACAGCTCCCATCACGGCAAAATCCAAAGAGCTCGGTATCCCAAGCAGGTTCACCAGGTTCCTCAAAACTTGCAGCAAGGCGGCGCCGATCAGGACACCCACCACCGAGCCTTCACCGCCGCGCAAACTGCAGCCACCCAGCACGGCCGCCGCGATGCCATACAATTCATAAGCATTACCATGATTCGCGGGTGAGACGGAGTTGGTATAAAAAGCGAAGATGATGCCTGAGATAGCCGTCAGTAAACCTGACGCGACATAGGCTACAGTGATAATCCGCTTGGTGTTAATGCCCGCGTAACGCGAGGCTTCAGCGTTGCGGCCCGTAGCAAAAAGATAGCGGCCGTAAACCGATCGGTGAAGCAGCACCCAAACAACCCCGCTGATAAGGATTAACAGAACGAAGGGCATGGGAACACCAAGCAGGTTTCCATTGGCCACGAACCGCAAGGCGCTCAAACCACCGACGGCCCCGAAGCCTTTCGTTTCATCGTGAGTGATGAAACGCGCCAGTCCTCGATAGAAGAGCAGCCCGCATAGCGTTACGATGAAAGGCTGCATGTTCATGCGCGTAATCAACATCCCATGTAGCAGCGATAGTCCCATTGCCACAGCTATGCAGGCCAGCACGGCAAGCAACGGGTTCACGCCCCACTCGAGTAACATCATTGAGAGCAAAACACCCAGTAGTGCCATCATTGAGCCCACCGAGAGATCAATGCCGCCGGTAATGATGACCAGTCCCAGACCCAGGCTGAATATCCCGAAAGCTCCAATCTGCCTCGCCAGGTTCTGTAAATTGATCGCCTGCAGGAAGTTCGGATTGATAATCGCGACAATAATGCAGAGCCCGACCAGGAGGATGAAGATGCCAAGTTCTTTTTTCATTTGATTCTCAACCCTCAGAACCTGTCGCCAGGCGCATCACCGCCTCTTCACTGAACTGCGGCCGCTCAAGCGTGCCCGTAATCTTTCCTTCATGCATGACGGCAATGCGATCACTGATCCCTAAGATCTCTTCCATCTCGCTGCTGATTGCAATAATACCAACGCCCTGGCCCGCTAGATCGCGAATCAGTGCGTAGATTTCGGCTTTCGCGCCGACGTCAATCCCACGCGTTGGCTCATCGAAAATTAGAACTTTGGGCGCAAGCGCCAGCCATTTTGCCAGCACCACTTTTTGCTGATTACCTCCACTCAAGTTAGCGGCCCGGACCTTTGTCGACGGTGTCTTAATATTTATTGCGCGGCACATCTCAACTGCCTTGGCGTCTTCTTTCGCCAGGTCCACCAGGCCGACGGAAGCATATCTCTTTAGATCAGGCAGAGAGATGTTCTCTCTTATCGAAGCATCAACGATCAGGCCACAAGAACGGCGATCCTCCGGGATCAGGTAAATCCCTGCTTTGATTGCATCGTGCGCTGATTTGATTACAAGCCGTTTCCCATTCAACTTAACGTCCGATTGAGCTGCTTCGTCCACTCCAAAAATCGCCTGAGCTACTTCCGAGCGTCCGGCACCAACCAAACCCGCAAACCCGATAACCTCTCCTTTCCCCACGCTGAACGAAACTGCGTGTTCAGGGTATTTCGAAGTTCGCAGGTTGTTGACCGTGAACCACTCGCAGCCTTGCTTCTCGGTTCGCGCGGCCGTCATGTAAAAATCCTGGAGGTCACGTCCGACCATCATCTTCACCATGTTCTTGCGCTTCAGCCGTTCGCGTTCCAATACTCCAACATTCCGACCGTCCCGCAAGACAACCGCGCGGTCAGCAATCTTTTCAATTTCTTCAAGACGGTGAGAAACATAGATGATGCTGACGCCATGAACTTTCAAGTCCCTGACCATTGACAGCAGTCGTTGGGTTTCACCCAACGTCAGGCTCGAGGTCGGCTCGTCCATGATCAGGATGCGAGCTCCAGCGTTAATGCTGCGAGCGATTTCGACCAACTGTTGTTGCGCTATTGACAGCTTGTTGAGCGGTGTACGGCTCGAGAGATTCAGTCCCAGCTTTCGCAGTAGCGCGTCAGATTCCGCATAGATCCATTTACGATCGACCAGTTTCAACCAGCCGCCCCTGGTTGGCTCACGACGCAGAAAAATATTCGCACCTACATCCAGATTATCCAGGACGCTGAGTTCCTGATGAATGAACTCAATACCGAACTTACTGGCGTCTCGCGGCGAATGGATTTCCGTTTCATGGCCATCGAGTTGAATGACGCCGGTATCCGGTTTAGTCACTCCTCCGAGCACCTTCATCAGCGTTGATTTTCCCGCGCCGTTTTCTCCAATCAGGGCCACCACTTCCCCCGAACCGACCTCCAGGTCAACGCGATCGAGTGCGATCACGCCAGGGAAGCGCTTGCTGATTCCCTTCAATTGCAGGATCGGAGATACCTTCATAATTTGTCCCGCTCAAGATCCGCATACAGTCGGTGCCGAGACTAGGAGTGCCCGCATTGTCATAAGCAATCTCACTTCAACCATCAATCGCAGCGAGACCATTGAATGTGGGCTTCAATGCTGGATAAAGCATCTCGTACTGTTCATACATTTGGTCGTAGCGATTCGCGTTTTTCGTGTCAGGTGTCACGTGTTCAGTTAATTTAATTGTTTGGGCACAGGCCGAACCAACGTCGGCCCATGTTCCCGCAGCAACTCCCGCCAGTAAGGCGGCGCCGAACGCCGCTCCTTCAGTAGTATCAACTGTTACAAGTTCTACTCCGAGCACATCAGCCAGAATCTGCCGCCACAAGGTGCTCCTCGCCCCGCCCCCTGAAACCCGCACCTGGTTAACGGTGCGGAGTCCCACGCCTTGCATAAGACTGAAAATGTCCCGCAAGCCAAAGGCGACACCCTCAAGTACAGCACGGGTCAGATGTCCGCGCCGATGTCGTAAAGTCAGCCCGACCCAGCTTCCCCGAGCCAGTGGATCGGGATGAGGCGCTCGCTCGCCGCTGAGGTATGGAAGGAACAGAAGACCTTCGCTACCAGCGGTAATCGTTGCTGCTTCTGCGATAATGTCTTCAAAACTTGCTTGCGTAGCGAGTGCATCGCGATACCATTGAAGACTTCCGGCCGCGCTCAGCATAACACCCATGAGGTGCCAACGGTCCGGCAGCGCATGACAGAAAGCGTGGAGTCTGCCGCGAGGCTCAACCAGTGGTGATTCTGTCGTAGCAAAAACGACTCCGGAGGTGCCCAGGGTCACCGCAAGAATGCCCGGTTGAATGGCACCCACGCCGACTGCTTGCGCCGACTGATCTCCGCCACCCCCAATGATTGGAATGCCCGCCCTGAGACCGGTTGCCGACGCCGCTTCGTCTGCGACTTTCCCGGTTACCTGCGGGCCTTCAAAAGTCTCGGGCAGCCATTCCGGATAAATGTTTAGCACTTCAAGGATTTCTCGGGACCAATTGCGTTTTGCCAGATTGAAAAGCATTGTGCCCGAGCCATCGGCTTTGTCCATCGCGAATTTGCCGGTTAGCCGGAACCGGATGTAGTCCTTTGGCAGCAGTACGTGCTTTATACGCCGGTATATTTCAGGTTCGTACTTCTCGACCCACATTATTTTGGGCGCGGTTAACCCCGTCAGGGCATCGTTGCCGGTTATTTGGATCAGCCGCTCCGTGCCCACTCGAGCCCGGATCTCGTCACACTGTTCACCGCATCGCTGATCGTTCCATAAAATAGCGGGCCGCAGGACTTCGCCGCATTCGTCTAAAAGAACCAGTCCGTGCATCTGGCCAGTCAGGCCTATAGCTTCGATAAGTCCACCTGATGAGTTGGCCTGGGCAAGTACCGAACGAATACTCATCGTCGCAGCCTGCCACCAATCTCGAGGTTCCTGCTCCGACCACAGGGGCCGGGGCGTTGATAATTCGAGCGCCGTCGTGGCGCTGCCCACTACCTTGCCTTCGTTATTAATAAGGAGCGCTTTGGCACCGGTAGTGGAAAGGTCTATGCCAAGAAGTAGTGTCATCGGAAGTCGTATGAAGGATATCGCCCGGGAATCATGCGAAAGACGCTGGCACAATTAGCGAACACCCAGCAGCGTATCGATCGTTAACTGATCAAGTCGTTCGTACTTAAGCCCTTTTGCGGCCAGGGAGGCCCGATCAAAATCGCGGTTCAGAAGATCTGTTGCATGGGTGGTGGAAAATAGGTTCGGTCCACCCGAGTCAGAGTTCAGCTCATCGATCTCTTCCAAGAGGAATTTGATTTCAGGATCCGCATTCCATTGTGCGGCCTTCTCTTTGAGTATCAAGTATGTCCGCATACAGCCCCTGGCGAAGTCTTTGACTCCTTCGTAGTCTTCAGTCCGGTAGGAATGAGCGTCGAAGTGTCGCGATCCTCCATAGCCTACATCTTCAAGGAATTTGACCAGCCAGAAGGCGGCCTTGGGATTCGCAGAACCAAACCGCAGATCCTGATCGTATCGACCCGGAGTCTGATCGTTAAGATCAATATGAAAAAGCTTTCCTGACTCCCAGGCTTGCGCAACTGAGTGTGTCATGTTCAGTCCGGACATGTGTTCGTGGGCCACTTCCGGATTCACACCTACCATCTCCGGATGATCAAGCGTTTCAATCAGGGCAAGGTAGGCTCCCGTCGTCGGGAAGTAAATATCCGCGCGCGGTTCGTTAGGTTTCGCCTCAAGGGCGATGCGGTAGTCGTAACTCTGGCTTTGGGAGTATTCGCAAAGATAGTTGATTGCCTCCCGAAAGCGCTTAATCGCCTCGTCGGGGCGGCGACAAGCATCAGTCTCCACTCCCTCTCGACCACCCCACAGGACGAAGACTTTTGCGCCCAACTCCACGCCCAGATCCATAGCTCTCATTGTTTTCTGCAGAGCATAGACGCGGACGCCAGGGTCGTTCGCAGTGAAGGCGCCATCACGGAACACAGGATCGTAAAAAAGGTTGACGGTCGCCATCGGGACCGTTAGGTTGTGAGCAGCGCAAGCGGCTTTGAACTCGCGCACGATTCGGTCGCGCTCGCATGCGGTAGCATCAATCGGCACGAGATCGTTATCGTGCAGGCTGACGCCCATGGCGCCGACCTCTGCCAAAAGGCGCACTGCGTCAACTGGCGGAAGGGTTGGGCGCACGGCGTCGCCGAAGGGATCGCGACCGCGGTTGCCGACCGTCCAAAGCCCAAACGTGAACTTGTGCTCGGGCTTGGGTATGAAGGCATCATGGGACATTGCTTAGTTTCCTTTCAAAAATAGGGCAAGACCTGACGAAATCAGGTAGCGCTCGCCGTTTCTTTTTCGTCTAAAGAAGCTGCTACGTTCTCCACCTCTCAGCACTGAGTTTTTTATCAGAGCATTTACCCGAAAAGTAGGACGCTCCCGAGAACGAGGAGCAAACACAGAGAATTTCAATTCAGGACGCCGCCCGAAACTAACCGCGACCGCGAAGCTGGTTGATCTTCTTAATGAACTCTTCGACGCCATCTTTTTTGATCGCCACTGTGGGAATAAATATCTGTTTGCTCGCCGGAATTGACGATCGATCTCCGTCGAGAATCTTTGCCATCATCTCAATCGAACGATAACCAAATTCGTAAGGCTGTTGGACCACAGTCGCGAAAATTGATCCATCCTTAATGCCACCGAGGGTTTCGTCGTCTTCGTCAAAACATACTATCTTCACTTTGCCTATTTTGCCCGCATCTCTAACCGCACCCAGGATCGCCGGCCCGTTGTAAGCCCATAGACCAACCATTCCGGCGATGTCCGGATTATTGACCAGCGCATCGGCCGCGTTCGATTTCGCTCGCACCCGATCCGCGTTGTCCGTACGCACATCGAGAATCTGAATCTTTGAGCCCTGTAATGCTTCCTTCAAGCCCTGATAACGCTGTTGCGCATTCGCTGCATCCAGCACACCGACGAATATCATGATCTTACCGCCCTCTGGCAGCGCTTCTTTCACCAATTCTCCAGCCTGCCGCCCGGCTGCGACATTGTCGGTCCCGATGTAACAAGTGCGCTGGCTATCGGGCGCGTCGCTGTCCTGCGTGATCACCAGGGCCTGCGCGGCCGCCTTATTCAGCATCGCCAACTGGTTCTTCGGGTCAACCGGACTAATCGCAATGCCTTCGATTCCCTTCGCCAGCAAGTCATCAACCACGCGCTGCTGCTCAGCCGCAGTGCCATCCGAATCTATCCGGAAGTCAACGTCAACGTTCGGAAGGTCGGCGTGCGCTTTCTCGGTTCCCTTACGCGCGATGGTCCAGAAATCAGACGCATTGTTAGTAACAAATGCAACTTTGTGGCGCTTGCCTGGTCCGCCTCCGGTTTGAGTTCGATTGCAAGCGACACCAGCCAGTGTAAAGGTCAATACGAAAGCGGCTAGCAAATTGCAACGCCGCCGTAGCAAGTTTTTCACTCGTCTCATGATTCTCCTTCGCAATTTGTTCTGCCCAAGTTGAAAACGTCACGCCAACCCACATTCAAGGAATGGATCGGACTAAGTGCCACCTGTCGGTTCGCGAGATTACACTGTCAGCAATTCGTGCTCAGGTTCAGTGGATCACGGCCTTTCGTCCTTGTTGGAAGTCACTTAACAACACTTCATAAGCGGGCTTCCGAGCATAATTCTGATCAAACAGGAGCGCCATTCCTTTCGCTCCTTTCATGTAATTTGGAATCCACGAATGCTTATCGGTGAATCCCCAAGTCTGAAAAGCAGTGCATCCGGGTTGCCGTAAACATGCTTTCGCTACGAAATCATAGATCTCAGCTTGCCGGTTCAGGTCTGCCGGATCGAAGATGCTTCCTTTAGCGTCGATCGGGAGTGCCACATCCATCTCCGTGATTTGTACCTGCACACCCAGTCTAACGAGGCGCGCCATATTCTCTGAGAGAGACGAAATGTCTTTCGTGCTCAAGTTGAAAATGTGCGCCTGGATGCCGACCCCATCGATCGGTACGCCGCGCCGCTTAAAGTCTTTCACCATTGAGTAGATCGCATCCGACTTCGCGTTCACTCCCTCGGCGTCGTAATCGTTGTAGAACAGCAGGGCCTTCGGATCGGCCGCTCGTGCCCAGCGAAACGCCTGCTCGATATAATCTGTTCCCTTTCCAGCGAACCCGATGCCCGGCTGGTCGAACCAGATCGAATGTTCCAGGCCGCCGCGCGCGTCAAATGCTTCGTTGACCACATCCCAGGCGAAGACGTCGCCTGCGTAGTGCTTCACCACCGTCGTAATATGTTGCTTAAGAAGTTGTGATAATTCATCCGCCGTAAAGTTTCCCGATAACCATCCCGGATTGTATTTGTGCCAGAGGAGACAGTGTCCACGAACCTTCTGGCCGTGCAGTTTTGCGAACTCCACCACCTGGTCCCCAGGCTTGAAGTTGAAAGCCTCTCGGTTAGGCCGGATGGCTGCCCACTTCATCATGTTCTCCGGCTCCAGCAGGTTGAATTCCCGAACGAGAGTTTCGGCATATCCGGGTTCGTCAAACAACTGAGGCGCGACTGCTGTTCCCACCAAGATCCCAATCTTGTCGGCATGCTCGCGCAAAGATTGGGCATTGCTGCAGATGCCGGTGGTTACCGTCAGGATTGACGCTAAGAACACAACCAGAACTCTTCTAAGCATGATCTTGGTCTCGCCTGGCGCGAGCGGTCCGGGCGACTATCCCGGGCACAACCCGTGCCGTCTCTCCTATCTTCGAAAACTCTCCGGCGGCCCAAGATAACTCGGGCGCACGCCTCCCGTATTCACCACCAGCTTCTCCAGCGCCAGACCAGGATCCACCATCCAAAACTTCAGCACGTGAAGACCGTGCTTTGTTAGTACATGCTTTGAAGTCATGATGCGAACGCTGTCTTTGACCGAG
>DASXRU010000036.1:0-35971 GCA_036506395.1 Pyrinomonadaceae bacterium
TGCTTAGACGGTGCCGGCGGCGGTGGAAGCGGTCTGAGGATCCAGCTCGGAAATTAGTTCGGCGATTAGCGGGGCAACTCGTTCAGGATCGATGTAGCCTTTTCCCAGCATCCTGGTGAAGCGACGCTCGTTAGTTTCACCGTTCACCTCTTTCAATAGCGCGCGGCAGAGAGCACAAACCACTTCCGGGGCAAATTGTTTTCCTGTATTCGCGCGCAGGTCCACGATGACTTCCTCCAGCGTACGGCGTTTGCGATAAGGTCGATCCGTGGTCATAGCATCGAACGAATCCGCCAGCGTCACTATCCGCGCGCCAATCGAAATCTGATCGCCTTTCAAACCGTCGGGATAACCATGCCCATCAAGCCGTTCGTGGTGGTGACGAGCCATCAGCGGAATGTCTGCATAGGGATGATGTATCGGCTCCAGAATTTCAAAGCCGGCCGCGGGATGCTGGTTCAGTTCTTTCGATTCCTTGGCATCGATGCGGTAAGGCGCGTTGATGATGTCGCGCTCGACGATTAGTTTGCCAATGTCGTGCAGATAGCCGGCAATGGCGATTCCTTCGACCCGGTCTTCGCTCCAGCCCAACTCCCGGGCAATGATTTCACTGTAACGGCCCACCCGCTCGGAGTGACCCTGGGTGTACTTGTCCTTGATATCGATGGCCGCGGCAAAGGCGCGCACCGTGTCTTTGTATATACCCCGCAGGCCGTCATATAGCCGGCGGTTCTCTTCCGCCTTGTGCTCCAGCTCTTCCATCAGGCGATGTGTCTTGATGCCCACCCCGATGTGACGGGCCATTGAATCCAGCAACTCGCGATCTTCGTCGCTGAAGGCTTCACCGTTGGCTTTGCCGCCCAACACCACCAGGCCAATTAGATCGCCGCGCATGACCAGAGGAATAGAAAGTTCGACACCCAGTTGATCGAGCAGATCCTTATCGTCTACAGGGAAGTTGGCGCGGCGCTCATTTAGGCTGGCCGCTCGGGAAAGCGATCCGGTTAGACGCTCAGCTTCCTGTTCGCTCAGGGTCAATTGGTCAGGCAATTCATCTCCGAAGCCGCGGTTCGCAATGAATCGAAGCACGCCCTCGGTCGAGTCGTATTCAGCCAGGGCGCCACGTCGAATTGCCAGAGATCCCAGCAGAAGATGGAAAGAGCTGCGCACCATCTCCTGGAAATCGCTCTTCTCCGCAATCTCCTGGCCGAGGTCGGCGAGCGCTGCGAAGGTGTGAATTAGTTTTTGCGTTTCAAACGACATGGATGAAATCAAATTTGGTTTTCACTTCGTAACGCAAACTGTTGGTTTGCGCGTGGCTAACTGGTAGTTTCAATTCTTGAAGTTCTCATTTAACACCGCACTTCAGTGCGGTCATCGGGCAGCGACAAACGTCACTTGCCGTTTTACCGGTTTCACCGTAAACCGTTGAAACGGTTCACCACCGATGGATCGTCTGGATCACCTGGCTGAAGCCAGGTGTTAATGAGATTGCCGTCATCAACTTAGCGTACCGTCTTTCTTGCACGCAAACTAACAGTTTGCGCTACATTGCAAACTAACAGTTTGCGTTAAACTCTGGGCGTTGCAGACAGGCCGGTAATTATCCCCAATGCTTCCTGCTCGTCTTTAGCCAGGCCAACATGTCGGGTTAGGCCGAGCATCTGGAATAGTTCGACGGTGTGGTTGTTTACGTTGGAGAAAACGAGTTGCGCGCCATTCTTCTCGGCGGCATCGATGACTCCCAAAAGAATCGAGACACCGATGCTGTTAACCAGCTCGGTGTCTCGGAAATTAATCACCAGCGAGCGACAACCTGAATCCAGTTGGCGCCGGCATTCCCTTTCAATGCGCTCGCCGCTTAACTTATTCAGATAATCGCTGGCATATATGACCGCGGTCTCGCCCACGCAGCGCGAAGGCACAAGATCGCCTGTTGTTTCTGCCATCTTCAGTAAGCCCCCGGACAGTCAACGTTGAGGGAATCCCGCAGAGCGCAAAACCGGGATTTTCCATTTGTCATTTGTCATTTGTCATTTGTCATTTTTCATTTGTCATTATTTTCGTACTAGGTTCATTTACTCAAAGGAACTGCAGATCGCGAGTGACCAATGAAAAATGACAAATGACAAATGGAAAATGGAAAATCCGCAGTTCTCTTTCCCGGTGTGCGCCGCGCTACTTGCGAAGATACTTGGTCATGCGCAGGCGCGTTCCGTCATCAACGTGCTCGAATTCGACTTCATCCATCAGCGTCTGAATCAACTGCAATCCCCAGCCGCGCCTTTCCTTCCCCGTTCCTTCTTCAGCACTGCCGGCGCCCTTCTGGCCAATGCTCTGACCGTTCTTTCCCTGAATCTTCGGCGCCATCACGCCGCGGCTCGCTATGGTGACCACCAATTTATCACTTTCAACCTTGAAGCGCTGATAAATCTTTCGATCCGGGCTGTGGCTGTGCTCGGCGGCGTTGATGCATGCTTCTACCACTGCAGTCTTTATCTGATTAATTGCTTCCGGTCGAAAATTGATCCGGCGCGCGATTTGCTCCGCCGTGTGCGCCGCAATCAACTCGGTATCGTCACCCATCGGGATAACCATCTCGTATTCGTCTGCCGAGCTGGCCTCCTTCATCTGAACCTCAGCATGGACGCGGGCTGTTAATGCTTCAAGTTGCCGCCGGCTGGAACTATAGGCCTGGCGCTCACTGAGCAATTCGCAAGCCTCGGGCGCGAAGCCCTCCGGTGACACCAACCAGAACTTAACGCGACTGAAGCCGCACTCGCGGGCCAGTCCACTCAGCCGGTCCAGCCACTCGGTTGTTAATTCGCGACTTGCTTCCAGTTTCGATTCCACTTCCGCAGCCAGCCAAACCACTTCTTGCCCCGGCGTGTAGTCTGCCGCATCGAAGCCATGTCCGATGGCGCAACGCTCTTCGTCGCACTTCGCCCGGATTGCGGGAGCAAACGAGGCACAGCTTGCCGCGTGCGCCACCTGCGGCAAACGCACCAGGTCCGGCTCAGTCTCCAGACTGGTGTTCATTGCTTCATCACTAACTCCCTTGTAAGACGCGCTGAAGCGATCATAGTGAAGCAGGCTCGCGGGAACACGCTGGCAATTGAACCGGGAAAGCAGATCGCGCAACCCCAGCGCGGTTTCCTGCCGGTACTTTCGCTCCATGGTGCGCGGCGCTCGTTTCAGCGATTCGACTAAGGTATCGGCGACGACCAGGGCCCGTGTTTCTCCCGCGACCTCGATGCGATAGCGGGTCCGGAGATAGTCAGTCCAAACCGTCGCTGCTTCTCCCAGCTCGACAAAAGTAGTACTCGAGTTAGCCAACTCGTGGATATGCAACCCGTGCATGATGCGCTGAAACTGATCCGACTCTACCCCCAGACGTTTTTTCCAGGTCCAGAGCGACGACTTGTGCCCCTCACTCGCCGCCGTTTCATAAAGCACTCGCAGCAGCGACTTGCGCACGTTGGATTGCGGCACGATCTCTTCCAGCACGGAATTGAAATGCCGGTTGATCAGTCCGCCCATCAGCTCGTCAACATACAGCCGCTGGCAATTCAGAAAACTGGTGAGCTCGGTGCCGCGATCGCGCGCGGCCTGAATCAGGCCGGTGGTGAAAAAGGGACTGGCATCCAATTGCTGCGAAATCAGGTCGCACACTTCATCGCTGATTTTGACACGCTCGCGGCGAGCGATTTGCCCGATCAAATATCGCGCGTCGTCGTCACTAAGTTTTTCCAGCCTTATTGTTTCGACCGCTTCCAGGCCGTCACTGGTGCGATGCACCACGTCAAGCATCTGCCGGCGCAACCCTGCCAGAGCAAATGCCTCATTCGAACGCAGGAAAACGTCGGCGATCTCCGTGCCGAGGGAAACCTGACCGCCAAGTTGTTCCGCCAATTGCACGCAATCGATCATCGCAAAGACCTTCGTGGCAGCGGAAACCCTCTGCGGGGCGCTGAAGCAGAACCTTATGAGCGCGCGTTCGTCGGCTGTCTTGACCTCGCGCTCATACGACTCCACCAGCCGCTCGATCCATTCGTAATCCGGTGGGGCGGCCAACTCGAGCAAATCGTTTAGCGGCAGCGGCGATTCACAAAGCGCTGGATCGTTGCGACGAAAAGCGACGCATTGGCGGATAAAAGTTTGGAAGAACTGCCTGGCGGACTCGACCGCCGTGCCGTCGTTTCGCGTCAAGGCAAAATAGACCGGAACCACCTTGCCGCGCTGGTTGAAGAGTTCATCGAACGACTGACGCAACAGTTCCGACACACCGGCGGGAGGCGCCAGAAGCAAAAGCAATCCTCTGGCTCCCGGTCGCGAAGCGTGCCGCACGATCTGTTGCAGCTCGGCCGCGCGGCCGATGAACTCGTCCGCCGAGACTCTCCCAAGGATGCGACGCTTCTCCATGAATCAACCGGGATTACCGGACTCGCCGGCCGGCCCTTTCTTCGCCGGGTCCTGGTAAGCAACAATGCGATTCTTGCCGTGGCTCTTCGCATGATAGAGCGCGCGATCAGCGGCTCGAATGACCGTTGCCGGGGTATCGAGATACCTCGAGAATGAAGACAATCCAATGCTGGCGGTCACCGCGCCTTGCGGCTGGCCCTTACCATTCGGGTAGGGCGTGCTATGAATCATTTGCCTGATGCGTTCGGCAATGACAGCGGCTTCGTCGAGGGCCGTCTGGGGCAGCAGAATGCAAAACTCTTCACCACCATACCGTGACGCAACATCCGCCAGGCGCAGTGAAGATTTCAGACAGTGCGCCGTCAGTTGCAGCGCGTGATCGCCGGCCTGGTGACCGTTGCGGTCGTTGTAATGTTTGAAGTCGTCAATGTCGATCATCATGAAGCTCATCGGATAGCCATAGCGCTTTGAACGACTGAGCTCTTCATTGAGGCGCTCTTCCAGATAACGCCGGTTGAGCAGTCCGGTGAGTGGATCGGTAATCGACATCAGTTGGAACTGCGTGGCTTTCTCCTGCCACTCGGCCCGATCGAGGGCCATAGCCATTTGCGGGGCGATGGACTCGATCAAACTCAGATCGATATCGTCGTAAGCTCCGCCGCCGGCTTTGTCCGTCACATTCAGGAGACCTATCCGGCGATCCCCGAGCTTGATGGGAAAACTGATGAACGAATTGGTTTTGTACTGGCGCGCGGCCGGAGCCGGAGCTTTCCCGATTTCTTCCAGGTCGCGTACCACCAGCGGTTCACCTTTGCTGATGACTGACCCGGAGATTCCTTCGCCGATATGAATAGGACCTATCTCGCTGAGCTCGTCGGGCATCCCGACCGCAGCTTTAACGGCCAGCTCGTGCGTATCCTCATTGAAGGCCCAGAGCGAACCACGCTCGGCGCGCAGGAGCTTCGTCGATTGATTGAGAATTGAGGCATAGCTTCTTTGCGGCTCGACCGAATCGATTTGCTGCGTGAAACTTTGCACCGAGTCGGCAAAGCGAGTGCGGCGTTCCAGTTCGCCCCGCAGGCGCGACACTTCTACGTGCAGCTCCTCACGTTCGGGGACCGTTCGGGACTCCTCCTTCTTTGTTTCATTGATTTCAAGTTGAGCCACCGCTTCGTCTGTTTTCGCTTCGTATGCCTTCGCGGCTTCGGAAATGCACATGGCCGCGTGATCAAGATCCTGCTCGCTGGCAAAGATCACGTTGCTGAAGAGATCCGTAGAAAGTAACTCGTGTAGATCACCCTCGCGGAAACGCTCAGCCGTGGCCCGGTAGTCAGCGCTGGTGACAAACGCTCGGCCGCCAATCACCGCCAGCTGGCGACGATTATCCAGCTCCACCGGCATGGCAAAACACTGAAGTCCGGCGTGGCAACGATAGTGGGTAATAGTGCCTGCGCTCATTGCGCGCCGGTGGGCCTCGCCACAGTAGGGGTCGCAGAGTCTGACGTGCTCAGCCGACGATTGCAGTGCCTGGCAGATCGAATTGTTATTCGATACAACGAGTGCCGGAGGCTGAATGCCGTCAACCAGAAGCATGGACAGACCGGAGCTCGCCGCGATCGAGTCTTGCACCTCGCGCCATCCGCCCGGCGCCCTCTCTGGCTGTTCCTGAATAATCTTGGGCGCAGGCACAAGAGGTTCTTCCATTGTGTCGTATCTCAAGTTCGTTGCGTCCGAAGGGTTGGAAGGCGGGGCCGGCAAAAGAAAAGACCGGCGCCACCTAGGTGTGCCCGCATAGCGTGGTTCCCGGATGGAGTTGGCACCTTCAAAAAATTCAGTATAGTTTTCCGAATATTTTCCCACAAGCGTCTTCGCGGCTGAAAACGCCGACAAGCCGGGTAATGCTGAGCGCGACAATGTACGTTTACCCTAAACGACGAATAAGCGGGTGTTTTCACGCGGCATCGCCTTGCGCAGCCAGCCACAGGCCGGGGGCTTCGCCGGGAGGGACCTGGTCAATATCCGGCTGTTCAGGGCTAATCCGGATACAGGCAGCAAAGTGGTCGGGCTTGATCTCCACCAGGGGAGGCTCAACTTCGCGGCATGCCTGGATCGCATAAGGACAGCGCGTGTGGAAACGACAGCCTGGCGGGGGGTTGATGGGCGACGGCACGTCACCCTGGAGAACTATGCGTTTGCGGGCGGCCTCAACGATTGGGTCTGGAACCGGAACGGCGGAGATCAGCGCCTTGGTGTATGGCATCAAGGGATCCGCGTAGACGTTCTCAGCAGCGGCAACCTCGACGAGCTTGCCCAGATACATAACCGCAATCCGATCGGAAACGTGACGAATTGCGCGCAAGTCATGCGAGATGAAAAGGTAGGTAAGGCTCTTCTGCAGCTGAAGCTGTTCCAGCAGGTTCATTATCTGCGCCTGAATCGAAACGTCCAGCGCGGAAATCGGTTCATCCGCGACGATGAAATCCGGATCAACTGCCAGCGCTCGCGCTATGCCAATGCGCTGCCGCTGTCCGCCGGAAAATTCATGGGGATATCGTTTTACGAAACGGCGACTGAGGCCAACTGTTTCCATTAATTCCTGAACTCGATCGATGGCCGCTTTCCCTCGGACCAGACGGAACGTTCGCAGCGGCTCGCCCACAATTTGCGCTACGGTCATGCGCGGATTAAGCGACGCATAGGGATCCTGAAAAATGATTTGCAAATGACGACGCTGCTCGCGCATGGCCTTTGTCGAAAGGTGGGCCAGATCCTGGTTCCGAAAAAACACTTGCCCTGATGTCGGTGTAGTCAAACGAAGAATCGCTCGACCCAGTGTTGATTTGCCACATCCCGATTCGCCGACCAGTCCCAGCGTCTCTCCGGGGTAGATGTTCAGCGTAACGCCATCGACGGCCCTGACCGCTCTTCTTGCGGCGCTGCCAATTACGCGGCGGGCGATTTTTCGGCCAACCACATACGCGGCGATGGCCCCCACAATTGTCCCCGCCACCCGGATCATGATGGAAATGAAACCCGCGCCGACTCCCGTCCATCCCACCAGCGTTTTGGTCAAATAGAAACCGGCAAAACCTCCGAGGACCAAACAAACTAAGCTGACCAAAACTGTCAGCAAATACTTGCGATCACCCGGATCGGCGCCGAGATCGAAATAGACCTTGAGGTCGCGAATGCTAATCAAGGGCTCGCGGCCATTGCTGGCTTCATGCGGCGAAGGCGTTTGATTGCTCGTGGAGTACGTAGTCATATCACCGTGGGCTTACCCAAAAAGTGGGGAACCGACTTCCGTTTCGGCTTTGCCGCCGGATGTGCGGCGCGGGCTTTGCCCCGCCGTTAGTTGGTACTGCAAACCGGGCTGCGCCCTTCGTGCGGGCTCAGCCCTTTTGATTCAGCGGCAAAGCCCAAACCGAGGGCATAGCCCAAATCGAATAAAGCCGCTTACGGCGGGGCGGAGCCCACGCCGCACATCCGGCGGCAAAGCCGAAGCCATAATAGGGCATAACTTTTGAGCGAAAGCCCATCACAATTGCACCCTGACGGACCTGGTTCCCTGCTCCTGTTCTTCACAGGATCGATCATAAACATCTTTAGCGAAGTGGCAGAGCGAATAATGCCCGGGCTTCAGCTCGACGAATGGCGGAAACTCGCGCCGGCAAATGTCTTCTACCCGATCGCATCGCGGGGCGAAGGGACAGCCCTCCGGCAGGTTCGCCAGGTCAGGCGGCAGGCCGGGAATCTGATACAGCTGCTCCTGCTCTACGGTTGGATCAGGAACGGACCTTAGCAATCCCTTCGTGTACGGATTGCCGGGACAGGCGAAAAGCTCCGCGGTCGGCGCCTGCTCGAAAACTTTTCCCGCGTACATCACGATGATGTGATCAGTCATGCCCGCCACTACGCCGAGATCGTGCGTGATCAAGATAACGCTGGTTCCGGTTTCGCTTTTCAAGGTCCTGATTAGCTCCAGGATTTGCGCCTGGATGGTGACATCCAGCGCCGTGGTGGGCTCGTCGGCGATCAAAAGCTCCGGCCGGCAACTTAGGGCCATCGCGATCATCACCCGCTGGCGCATGCCGCCGGAAAACTCATGCGGATAACTATCGACACGTTCCCGCGAGTCGGGAATACCGACCAGCTCGAGCATTTCGATGGCGTGACGATAGGCCTGTTCCTTGCTGTAACCGAGGTGCAGCCTGGTAATCTCCATCAACTGTTTAGAGATCCTCATGAACGGATTGAGCGAGGTCATCGGATCCTGAAAGATCATCGCGATCTTGCGGCCGCGAATCTTGCGCAGCTCTTCGCGCGGGAGCGAAAGAATGTCTTCGCCGTTGAAGATTATCTGGCCGGAAACAATCTTGCCCTGCGGTTCTGGAATCAGGCGAATGATTGAGAGGTTGGTGACGGACTTGCCGGATCCGGATTCGCCCACAATTCCCAGAGTTTCACCCCGCTTCAATTCAAAGCTGATCCCGTCCACAGCTTTGACGGTGCCATCCTCTGTTTCAAAGTAAGTGCGGAGATCCCTGACTTCAAGCAGATTGCCGTTGGGGCTGTTCATCATAAGGTGGCACAGGCTTTAGCCTGTGATGTTCAAATGCACAGACTGAAGTCCGTGCTGCGCCTGTCATGATCAATCGTCAGAAACTCAGGTCTGCGCTACACCTGTCGTGTTTGCGGATCCAGCGCATCGCGTAATCCGTCGCCCAGAAAATTCAGAGAAAAGAGCGCCAGCGCCATCGTGACCCCGGGAAAGATCAACTGCCACGGGAAGATCGCGATATCTTTGATTCCTTCTGCAGCCAGGCTGCCCCACGAAGCAAAAGGGGCCTGCACACCCAGGCCCAGGAACGACAAGAAAGCCTCCTGCAACATTACCGTGGGAATCGTGAGCGTGGCGTAGACGATCACCGGACCGAGTGCATTGGGTACGAGATGCCTGAAGATTATGCGCCGCGCGGAGACGCCCGTAGCCCTTGCGGCCAGCACAAACTCCTGATTCTTTAGCGACATGATTTGACCGCGCACGATGCGGGCCATCGTCAGCCATGACACTGCGCCCAACGCAACGAAGAGCAGGAACAATTGACTTAGTGCAGACCTGCCGCCAAAGAAAGCGAGCAACACGATAACAATCATCATGTACGGCAGGGCATAAAGCACATCAACAATTCGCATCATCAAATTATCGACGCGTCCGCCCACGTAACCCGAGATCGCTCCGAACAGGACACCTATGATCAGCGAGACCGCCGTCGAGATAATTCCCACCATCAGGGAGATCCGGCCCCCGATCAAAACCCGCGAAAGCATGTCGCGGCCCGATTCGTCCGTGCCCATCGGATGTGTCCACGAAAAAGAACCATCAGGTGCGGTGAAAGGCGCGAAGGATCGCGTCAGGTTCCCATCTGAAGGAATGGTGTCGTAACTGTAGCCGGTGGTCTTTCTGATGATAAAGGGACCGAAAAGCGAAGCCACGATGATCAGCGTCACTACAATCATGCCGAAGACTGCGAGCTTGTTTCTTAACAATCTGCGCCACGCATCTCGCCACAAAGAAGCGCCGGCAAGAATTCGTTCGTCTTCAGCGGAACGGATGTCACCTTCACCAACAGCGAACTCCGGACCGATGTGGATAGCATCGTCCCGGAGCGCGCGTGCTACTGGTGGCGGCATGGCGCCGAGCGGCTGAAGGGCCGGTTCGTCCTCGCCTGGCTCGCGACGGGTGGTGTCGGGGTTCTCTTTCAACGCCTCAATATCTGATCCGCGGATCGATGAACGCGTAGGAAATGTCCACCAAAAGGTTGAAAACAAGTATGGCAATGGAAATGAACGCCACGATGCCGATAATCAAAGGCTCGTCACGCGCCAGGTTCGCGTTAAGGAAATAGTTTCCCAATCCCGGCAGTGCAAAGATGCGCTCTACTACCACGGTTCCGGTCACCAGAAACGCCAGCGCCGGGCCGGTAAAAGAAACCACGGGCATGATGCCACCGCGCACTACATGGCGCAGGATTACGTCGCGCTCGCGCAGGCCTTTGGCTCGCGCGGTGCGCACGTAATCCGAGCGCAACACTTCCAGCATTCCTGATCGCGACAGGCGCGCAATGTAGGCCATGTAAATTGCCGAAAGGGTAAGCACGGGCATGATCAAGTTCCAGCTGGGAAAGCCTCCCCAGCGGGCCGGTGGCAACCAGTACAAAGTTAGCGAGAAGATCAAGACCAGTAGGGGGCCAAGCACAAAATTGGGCAGAGATATCCCCAGCATCGCGAGTCCCATCGACCCATAGTCCAGCCTGGAGTTGGGTTTTAGCGCTGCCAGTGTTCCGGCGGTTAGCCCGACAATCAGAGCCAGCAGATATGCGCTAAGGCCGAGCGTCGCTGACACCGGCAGCGTGCGCCAGAGAATTTGATTCACGGATTGGCCGGGATAGGTCAGCGACATGCCGAAGTCGCCGCGCACCGTGTTTCCCATCATCTTGCCGTACTGCACGTACCACGGTTTATCGAGGCCATATTTCTTCTTGATGTTCTCCTGTATGGCTCTGGGAATTCTCTTCTCGCCGGTGTAGAAGTTTCCCGGGGCGAGACGGATCAATCCCCACGTCAGGGTGACGACGATGAGGACCATGGGAATGATTACCAGCAGCCGGCGAATGATGAAACCAAGCATATTAAGTGGGACAGGCATTCCTGCCTGTCGATGTGTCCCCAGCATCAGGCCGGGCGTCTGATTCAAGAGTGACAGACAAGAATGTCTGTCCTACTTAAGGCTTCATATCGGGAACCCCGTAGTCCCACTTCGTCTGGTCTCGTTCGATGTAGACAAACTTCCAGGCGTGCAGCGTGCCGGGATTCGGATACATGCCTTTGACGTATGGCTTCTTCACCCAGTTGGTGGCGTCCGTATCAAGTGGTACGAACGGCTGTGCGTCGAGCAGAAAGGCTTCGGCTTTCGCCAGCAATTCGAATCGCTTCTTCGGATCAAGCTGGCGATTCGCTTCGTCGAGCATCTCGTCATACTTTGGATCGGACCAGCCAGTGCCGTTTTCACCGCCGGTGTAGAACAGGTTCAGAAACGTAAACGGATCCATGTAGTCTCCGACCCAACCATCGCGGGCCAACCCCTTGTATTCCAGTTTGGGACGAATGGCCGCGAAGGTTCTCCACTCAACGGCTTTTAGTGGCAACGTGATTCCCAGATTCTGCTTCCACTGTGCCTGCAACCATTCGCATACCTGTTGGTTCGAGCCGTCGGGATTGTAGGTTATCTCAACGTCGTTCGCGGGAAACTTCTTCGGATCAAACTTTCCCGAAGCGTCTTTGAAGCCGGCCTCTGCCAGAAGCTGTTTCGCTTTTTCGGGATTGAAGTCATCTCCCTTCGGTCGCGGATAATCGGGGAACAGTCCTTCCGGGGTAAAGGCAGTCAGCGGCTTCACAATCTTGCGCCAGTTCGCATACGCAATTTTGTCCACAGTCAGGTTCAACGCTTTGCGTACGCGCTTGTCGTTCAGCGGCGGCTTCTTTGTATTGAAGTCAAAGTAGCTGACTGCCACTTCGGGAGCGTCCATGTAATCCTTCAGTTGCATAATCTTGGGAACCCAGCCAACGGGCACTTGATGATTCGGAGTAGCGTCGATCTCTCCGGCTTTGTAAAGATTCATGACCGTGATTGCTTCCTGCACCGGGTAGAAAACGATCTGATCGAGTTTTACATTCGCGACATCCCAGTACATCGGATTGCGTTCGACCACAATCTTGTCATAAGGCCGCCAGGTCTTCAGCTTGAAGGGCCCGCTGCAGACCATGTTGGCGTCCTGGGTCCACTTCTCTTTGTATTGCTCGATTGCCTTACGCGGGACAGCACGAAAGAACTGATGTGGTAGTAACTGGATAAAGAACGGGGCCGACTGGCTCAGCGTCACACGAAAAGTATAATCGTCAATGGCTTCGACTCCGATATCTTCCGCGGCTACCGCCACGTATTCTTTTCCTTTCACCGCTTCTGCCAGTTTTGGATCCGCTTTGAATGCAGCGGCGCGTTCTTTCAGGTCGCCGGGGATCACCAGCCTGGCAGGCGAATGCATGAATTGATGGAACGGAGTGTCCAGGGTAGGATCCTCGCCGGCTGTGGAAGGAGACGCTTCATTCTTCGCCGCTTCCGGAGTTATGTCCTTCTCAAGCAGGAATTGTTTGGTTTGCGGATCGCGCACGAAAACGCCGCCGGAGTTGAAAGCCTGTCCGTACTTGATGTAATAGGCGAGATAGGCGTTGCGAAATGCAAAATCGGGAGTTAAGCCGCGCCGGAACGTGTAAAGAAAGTCCTGCGCCGTAATCGGATCACCGTTCGACCAGCGCGCGTTTTTCCGCAAGTGGAAAACCAACTCAGAAGAAGCCGAATTGTTTTCCCAACGTTCGGCAATTGCGGGTATGGGATGCATGTCTTTCGGATCGTATTCGACCAGACCCTCGAACATGGCCATGTAAATGCGGGCGTCGTTCTGGGTGGTTCCGAATTGGGGATCCAGCGATTCCGACTCTGATCCCGAAACGTAGTGCAGCACGTTATCTCGAGGAGGCTGGACCTTGCCAAAGAACATCTCGTTCTTTGCCGAGGCCGAACAACCGGCAACACCCAGCGCCAGCGACAGAAGCAGGATTCCCAGGCGAGCTTTGTTATTGAAATAATACATCGACATAAACGTGCTCCCTCCTCGAACGACTAGCCCGGCGATTATAAACCAGTAGGCTGACTTCCCGTGCTATTAAAACTCAGGCAGGGCTGGACAAAATCAGGCAGAGCTGGTTTGGGCCTCACTAAGCTCCCCGCAGCTTGCGATAAACCGCTTCAGTTTGATGCCGGGTACCTTCAAAGCCTTCCGATGTATCAATCAAGTAATCAGCGTGGCGCATCTTCTCTTCCTGGGACATCTGGGCCGCGATTCGCTGCAGGGCCTCTTGCTGCGTCAACCGATCTCGCGACATCAGCCGCTCCAACTGAATCTCCGGGCGGCAGTGTGCGACGATCAATTTATCAAAGCGCTGGTAGCCTCCCGATTCAATCATCAGCGCGGCATCCACCACTGCCAGACCGTCCGGGTCGTCCTGTTCCCACCGGCGTATCTGCGCATCCTGCGCAGCAATGATGAATGGATGCAGAATGGAGTTCAGACGCTGCCGTTGATTTTCGTCCCCAAACACCACCGCGCCCAGTTTGGTCCGGTCGAGGGCGCCGTCAGCCTGCAGAACCTCTTTTCCAAAAGCCTGGACAACGGCGCTCAGGCCCGGGCTGCCCAGGGCAACTGCTTCACGGGCAGTCTTGTCGGCGTCGAGTACCCTGCAACCTAACTCCGCAAGCACGCCGAGTACGAAAGACTTTCCCACCGCAATCGAGCCCGTTAATCCGACCTTCAACATATGGAGTAGGACAGGCATTCCTGCCTGTCTTTTTTTTGCGTACGCCCGCCGAATCGCCTAAACAAAAACAAGACAGGCAGGAATGCCTGTCCTACAACCCTCGCCGGCGGCGGGCGGCCTCCACCGTATTGCGCAACAACATCGCCACCGTTAATGGTCCAACTCCGCCCGGCACCGGGGTGCGGCGACCGGCAACCGCATCAGCCTCGGCCGGATGAACGTCTCCAATCAATGTATAGCCGCGTCTTTCTATCGCTTG
Organism: Pyrinomonadaceae bacterium; assembly: GCA_036506395.1. Classification (GTDB taxonomy): domain Bacteria; phylum Acidobacteriota; class Blastocatellia; order Pyrinomonadales; family Pyrinomonadaceae; genus DASXRU01. The sequence continues at coordinate 14,117 of DASXRU010000036.1, forward strand.
AATACGTTCCTCCGCTTCAGCGCCAAACAACGAGCGCGCCTGGACCACATCAGTAATTCTGTTAATCCCTACATCGACTACGGTAGCGCCGGGCTTTATGTGCTCGCCGGTAATGAAGCCCGCCTTTCCAATCGCCGCCACCAAAATGTCCGCCTGTCGCGTCACCTCTGCCAGGTCGCGCGTGCGCGAATGGCAAACAGTTATGGTCGCATCTCGCTGCAGGAGCAATTGCGCAACCGGACGGCCCACTATCTGGCTGCGTCCAATGACGCATGCTTTCGCCCCTTTGATCGCGATGCCGCCGCGGTCCAGCAGCTCGATGATTCCGGCCGGTGTGCAGGGGACAAATCGCGGCCGGCCCATGGCCAGTAGCCCGACGTTGACGGGATGAAATCCATCCACGTCTTTAAGAGGATCGACGGCTTCGATTATTGTTGCCTCGTCTATTCCCTGCGGCAGCGGCAACTGCACCAGGATTCCATCGACATCATCGCGGGCGTTAAGAGTCCTTATCAAAGCCGCGAGCTGCGCGGTCGTCGTCGAAGAATCCAGCGCCTGGTGTTCGGATCGCAATCCCAGCTCTGCGAAAGCGCGAACTTTGTTTCGCACATAGACTGCGGATGCGGGATCGTCTCCCACCAGCACGGCGACCAGGCATGGCTTCACCTGGTGGTCTCGCCACAGGCGCGCGGCATCCCTCGCTACTTCTGCTCTGATCTGATCAGCTATCGGGCCGCCTTTGAGGAGGTTCGCCCGCGCTGTTGTATTAGTCTCAATCGCCATTCACTGACTTCTCCACGCCCCTCGGGCATCGGCTGTTTCACTCAACCAAATCTGCCGAATCGTAGCACACGCACCAACAACCAGCACCGCAAAGAATGCATCGAATTCCCCTTTACCTTGCCGGATGTATTTTTGTATATTTTGGCTACCCGAGATCCTACGTTTGTCGGCCGGTTTAGCCTGGTGGGCACCAGGATGCGAATCACTCACGCACGAGGTTGATCATCATGAATCTTACAAAAACGTTAACCAGATTGTTTTCGCTGATTGCCGCTATAGTCCTGGCGTCCATGTGCGCGTTGGGGCAACAGCCTGATGACAAGCAGCCGCAAGCGAAGAGCTTTGACAAACAACGGGGCCGCGACATGCTTGACTTCATTAAATCGGACCTGAGGAAGAATTATTACGATTCGGCTTATCACGGAATGGACATCGATGCTCGCTTCAAAGCCGCTGACGAGAAGATCAAGACTGCCACCTCGCTCGGCCAGATCTTTGGCATTATTGCGCAGGCCGTAATGGATCTTGATGACTCGCATACTTTCTTTCTACCGCCGGGGCGAAGTTACACAACCGAGTATGGCTGGCAGATGCAAATGATTGGTGATAGATGTTTCGTAACTGCTGTGAAACCGGGCAGCGACGCTGAGGTCAAAGGCCTCAAGGAAGGCGATGAGTTATGGACCATAAACGACTTTGGTCCCACCCGCGAAAACTTCTGGAAGATAGAATACTACTTCAACACTCTGCGTCCTCAGCTAGGAATGAAGCTCGTCGTGAAAAGGCCTGATGGCAAAGAAGCAGAGCTGACTATCCTGGCCAAGATACAACGGCACAAGCGATTAATGGATTTAACAGGACAGGATATTTTCGAGCTCATTCGCCAGGGAGAGAACGCTGAGCATTTCAACCGCCAGCGCTTCGTAGAATTTGACAAGGACCTGCTTATTTGGAAGATGCCGCAATTTGACATGGACGAGGGGCAGGTAGACGAAATCATGGGCAGAGTGCGAAAACACAAAGCCCTGATTCTTGACCTCCGCGGCAACCCGGGCGGCGCGGTGGATACCCTCCAGCGGCTGGCGGGTCACTTCTTCGATCACGACGTGAAGATCGCCGACCTCAAAGGGCGTAAAGAAATGAAGCCGCAACTGGCCAAGACTCGGGGCGACAAAACTTTCAAGGGCCAGGTTGTGGTGCTGATTGACAGCCGGTCAGCATCGGCCGCCGAAATCTTTTCGCGTTTGCTTCAACTTGAAAAACGGGGCACTGTTCTCGGAGATCGGTCTGCAGGCGCGGTAATGCAGTCCAGACATTTTCCGCATGAATTGGGGATCGATATTGTGGCTTTCTGGGGCATCAGCATTACAGACGCCGATGTAATCATGGCCGACGGTAAAAGTCTCGAGAAGACCGGCGTCAGTCCGGATGAGGTCATTCTCCCCAGCGCTGTTGACCTCGCGGCCGGGCGCGACCCGGTGATGGCCCGGGCTGCCGACTTAGTGGGCATCAAGCTGGAGGCGGACAAGGCCGGCGCTCTATTTCCGATTGAATGGCGGAAATAGGTTTCTGAAGTTTGAATGACTGCGTCGGCAAAGCGCAGTCAGGAAGGGGGCATGCCCCCGCTGCTTTTTTGAGCAGGATTCCAACGATCAAGTAAACAAAACCAGGAGCGGGGGCATGCCCCCTTCCCGACTGCGAGTTTTTGCTTTTCGAATGCTTCTCTTGCGTTCTCCCCAGCGTACTTGAGCCGCAGGCCTTCTCTGTTTGATAATCGAGAAGAATGCAAAACGTAATTGTCCGCCTCGCGGCCGCTGCTTTTATTTGTGGCCTCTTAGTTAGTCACGCGGCCCGCGCCCAGAACTTTTCCGAACAGCAGCAGCGGATTCGCCTGGCTCTCGAACGAGATGATTCGACTTCGGCGATCTCCGAGCTGAAGTCAATCCAAAAGGCCAGGCCCGCAAGCTTCACATTAAACAATTACGACTATCTCCTGGCACGGCTTTCCCAACGTCGCGGAGATACCGTCACTGCGGCGACCGGCTACCAGGGAGTTGTATCGAGAGGCTCAGTAGTCAGCCAGTATGCGCTTTGGCACCTGTCGGAGTTCTCCCGCGCTACCGGAAATCTGCCGCTCGAACGCGAGCATCTGCGACACCTGATCGCGGTCGCGCCATCAAGTTTGTTGCGTACTGCCGCGACAATCCGTTTGGGCCAGAGCTTCTTCGAAAGTGGCGACTATCCAGCAACCATCGCCACCATGCGACAGATCACGGAGTCAAAGACAAGCTCAACGGCTCGCTCGGCGCTGACCTTGATCGGGCAAGCGTATCTTCGTTCCGGACAGGCCCAGCCGGCACGCAATGCTTTTGACCGCCTGATATCGGAGGCACCCGATCCTTCGAAGCCTGACGATTATGCGCTTCAGGCAGCGCGCGGCCTGGACGAATTAGATGGCGACAAACAGAACCCTGACAATTCAGCCGCACAGCAGCTATCGGAGAGCGAGCACTTGCGCCGCGCCGGCATATATCAATTCAATCGCGACTTTGCCGCTGCGCGGCGCCACTATCAGTCCCTGGTTGCGGACTCCCCGCAGAGCGCTTCTGTCGCCGAGGCGCTTTACCAGATTGGGCGCGGTTTGTATCAGGAAGGCAAGTACGAACAGGCAATCAATTATTTCCGCCAGGTGCTGTCGCAGTTTGCTGCCGACCCTGGCGCGCGCGACGCGCTCGGCACACTGGCCGCCGCGCAGAATCGCTTGAAACAAACCGACGCGGCTATCGCCTCGTACAAGCTTTTTATCGAACGCTTTCCCGCTGCCCCAAATCCCGAGCGGCCCTATCTGAACATCATAGACGCTCTCCGCGAGGCGGGCCGTGACAACGAGGCACTCGAATGGGTGCAGCAGACCCGCACGCTTTTCAAGGGCCAAACCGCGGCCACGCTGGCCCTTTTCTCGCAAGCGAGAATTCATTTCGCACAGGGCGCCTGGTCCGCGGTGCTCGATGATGTCGCGGCGTTACAGAAGGAACGAGACCTCGGCAACGCCCAAACAGGTGGAGCAACCAGCGCTTCCGAGGTCGCATTCATGCGAGCCTACGCGCTGGAACAGTTGGGCCGTACCGGCGAAGCCGTGGATGCGTATCTTGCGATTCCCGATGGCCGCAATGAATACTACGGAGCGCAAGCCACGCTACGATTGCGAGCATTATCCAGGCAGTCTGACAAACAGAGTACTCTTGCGAACAAGCTGGAGGCACTGCGTGGAGCGGCCCACCAGGCGCTGGACGCGGGCAATGCTGAGCGCACCCGAGTTGATACGCAAGCAGCCTTGCGGTTGACTGACGACGCCGTAATGACTCGCGACTTACTTGAGGTTGCCCGTCGCGCGTACGCGAGCTTGCCCGCCTACAATTCATTTCCTTCAATGAGCCTTCTTCCGCTGGGCAGACAAGAAATGTTAACGGACTCCGGATCGGGCGTTGGCCGCGCCGGCGCAAACGATGAACCGTCTCACCAGAAGATTGCGGACGAGTTGCTGTTCCTCGGCCTTTACGACGAAGGCGCGCCGGAGCTTGCGGCCTCCCGGATTGAGAAGCTGCCAGCCTCCGAACAGAAACCTGAAGCGGACAATCCCAATGCGCCGGCCCGTGCGTCAAGTAACACACGGGCGCAACCGCAAAGTTCGTTGGTCGATTTCGACTACACGCTGGCCGTGTACTTCATGCGTGGTGGCAACGCCAATCAGGCGCTGCGCTTCGCATTACCTCTTTGGAAGAACGTTCCCGCAGATTATCTGTTGGAGCTGGCGCCGCGCCAGCTTGTGGAGCTGCTGTATCCCACTCCTTACGCTCCCGCTTTTCTTGCCCATGCTGCCGAGCGTGGAGTCGATCCGCGCTTTCTGCTGGCGATTGCACGACAGGAATCAAGCTTCAGGCCGGAAGCAAAATCCGCAGCCGCCGCACGCGGCCTGATGCAATTCATCTCGGCTACTGCCGGCGATATTGCTTCTCAATTGGGAAGGGGTTCGTTTCGCGAAGAGGAGCTTTACGATCCCAGCATTGCTATTCTGTTTGGCGCCCAGTACATCAGTAATCTTTTCAAAAAGTTTCCCAACATGCCGCAGGCTGTGACTGCCTCCTACAACGGTGGTGACGAGAACGTCGCTCGCTGGGTTGCTCGCGCCCGCTCGAACGATCCGGACCGCTACGTGCTCGAGATAGGATTCGCCCAGACGAAGGATTATGTTTACCGTGTGATGTCAAATTACCGGGCCTATCAAAGACTCTACTCGAATCAACTTCAGCCGCCGGAACGCGCCGCGAAAACCGAATGAGAACCTTCCAGAACCTCGGGACAATCAATCGTGTAGTTACTCTGTTGCTGGTAACACTACTGCCGGCACTGGCGTGGACGGGATGTCGCAAACCGAGTTCGACCGGCCGGCGCTATGAATTCAGCGGCAAGGTCGTTTCAGTTGACAAGACCAATCGCACCGCCACGATCGCTCATGAAGACATCAAAGGTTACATGCCGGCGATGACCATGGAGTTTCGTTTCAAGGACGATTGGCCGCTGGCGGTGCTCGTTCCCGGCGATCAGATTACCGGCACGCTGGTAGTGGACGGCATATCATCGTGGATTGAAGATCCGGTGATTGCGAAAGAAGCTGTGCCTGATCCTAACGCAAAGGCTGCGGATGGCCTGGTCGAGCCAAAGCCCGGTGATGAAGTTCCCGATTTCCATCTCGTGAACCAGGATGGCAGGCAAATTCACCTGGCGCAGTATCGCGGCAAGGCGGTGCTGATCACTTTTGTCTACACGCGCTGTCCTCTGCCGGATTACTGCACGCTCATGAGCAACAACTTCCACGAGATCGATCAGGAGTTGCAGAAGCAGCCTGACCTTTACGCCGGGAGTCATCTTTTAAGCGTCAGCATCGATCCGGAATACGATACGCCCAGCGTGCTGCGCAGCTATGGCGCCGCGCATACCGAACGTTACGGGGAAGAAAAATTCGATCACTGGGAATTCGCGACCGGCAGCGCAGCCGAAGTGAAAAGCATCGCCCAGTTTTTCGGCATGCGCTATTTCCACGATACTGAATCCGGCCAGGACCAGATCATTCATAGTTTGCGCACCGCAGTTATCGGTCCCGACGGCAAACTGGTGAAGCTTTATCGTGGGAATGAGTGGAAGCCGGCGCAAATCGTTGACGATGTCAAAGCGATATCTGCTGCGGCGGCGACGCCGCAGCGCTGAATGATTCTGTAACGCAAACTGTCAGTTTGCGCGCAAGTTACCTTGCGTTACCCCATCGAAACTGTTGTATAGGCTGCGATAGAAGCAGCTGCCGGGGCGGTGCAAGGCGCCGTCGAAGCGGGCAGTGAAGCCACCGGAATTGGTGGACAGGAAGAAACAACCACCTCGAAGAAACAATAGCGAGATTAGCAGTCCGCCAGCACAACAGTCCGGCGTCGCGTCTCTAATTAAGCAGAAAGGCCGCAGCTTCCAACTGCGGCCTTTCTTCTAGACTTCGCGCGCATGCTCACTAACGGCTAAGTTACCTCGCTTCCAATTCCATAAGCCGCTTGTCGAACAGCCTGGAGTTAGTGCGAACATCGTAGAGGTCAGCGAGCACGGTGTCGAATTTCATTTCGAGGCGCTTTATTGCATATTGCACCGCTTCCCAAATGGGACGCGTCTCACTGAGCCGCAACTCTACCTTTTCTTCCAGTGTAGTTAGGCGTGATTCGACCATCGTAAGGCGTGATTCGACCGTTGCAAGGCGTGAATCCAGCGCCGCAATATCCGTTCGAATAGCCACCTGTTCAGCGCGAATTGTTGCGAGTTCACCGTGAAGCGCTGCGAACTGGGCGAATACACGTACTTCGAATGAGCTTTCTTCCGGAAGTTCTCGCGTAGGATCTTCGCTCAAAGCCTTACCTCTGCGAGAATAGTAAGCGCCTAAACCCAAATACTCAAGACAGACTGCTCTTATCCGGAGAAGTAACTTAGCTAGAGTCTTTGTAACGCAAACTGTTACTTTGCGTTCAGCAAACAACTTCCAGTTACGCTTTGAGCTTCTTGATTTCTTCCGTCAGCACCGGAACCGCTTCAAATAAATCTCCAACGATTCCATAATCCGCGATATCGAAAATTGGCGCCTCGGGGTCTTTGTTGATGGCCACAATTGTGCGGGAGTTCTTCATGCCGACCAGGTGCTGAATCGCGCCCGAGATACCGAGGGCAAGGTAAAGCTTCGGCGCGACCGTCTGGCCCGACGATCCAATCTGCCGGTCAATGGGCAGCCACTCGGCATCGCAGATGGGACGTGAAGCGGCGAGGTCGCCTCCCAAAGCCTCCGCAAGTTTTTCAGCCAGCGCAATGTTGTCTTTACTTTTTATGCCGCGGCCAATAGCAACGATGATGTCTGCCTTGCTGAGGTCAACAGCCTGCTTAACCTCCTGAAATGGCGCCTCCGGCTTCATGCGAATGTTGCCGACTTCAACTTCCATGGTTTCTACCGGCGCGCCGCTTCCCTTCGCCGCCTGCTCACCGCGATACGCTCCGGACTGAAACGTCACGAAAACTGGTGACTCGCCATCCGACACAACGTCGGCGTCGATCTTGCCCAGAAAGATTCGCCGCGTGAAAGTGGCCACACCGTTGTTGACCTTCGCGCGAATGCAATCGCTGATCAGCGACTTACCAAACCGCGCTGCCAGTTTCGGAGCAAAGTCCCGCACCAAATAGGTGTGCGGCATGACGACGTACTGGGGATCCAGCGACCGCACCACCCGCTCCATTGCGTCCGTGTAGCCGTCCGGGGTGTACTCAGCCAGCTTTGGATTGTTCGCGCCTACTACCTTCGCCAATTCATATGGAGCAATTTCACCAGCTAGAGCGGCGGTATCAGAGCCAACGATAACTGCACTCGCCGGCAAGCTAAGTTGCGAGGCCAGGTCCTGTGCTGCCGCGACGGCCTCGAGTGACGTCTTGTTGAGGACGCCATTGCGATGTTCGATGAATATTAAAACACCCTGACTCATGATTATCTTGTCTGACAGATTCAGGAAGCCTTTTCCGCTAGCCTCAACGACAAGCCAGAGTTAGTCTGACGTTTCGCGCATGAACAAGCTATAGTCCGATTGTAACGGCTCGCCGCCATCCTCGCGTATCGCCAACGATACCTGCCCGCGGTGATACATGGAGTGCATCATCACGTGCGTCAAAACGTCGCGAATTGACAACCGGTATTTATCGCCTTTAATCGTTTGAAAATCCTGGACCGCGTCGAGGCCCTGCTCCGTCACTACCCCCAGGTATCCTTGGTAACCGTTCAAGTTCTCGTCGATAAGAGCGCTGCATTCAGGCAAGCGCAAAGCCGGAAAGAACTCCGGTGGCAGCTTCATTTCTTCACGTCGCAAACGCGCCAGCCAAAGTTTCTCCACCAGCAGAACATGAGACAGCGCGCGGACGCCGCGGGAACTGAGCGTATCCATTGCCTGCAGGGATTCCAGGGCCCGCCGATTGGCCCATTCGTTGTAAACAAGCTTTCGTTGAATAAGCTGGAGCGTTTCCACGACTTTAAGGTTGAGTCAAACGAGGTTCAGATTACCCGCGCTTCGGTGCGCAGCTTTTGCGCCAGCTCGACAGCGCCCGCCTTCGCGTCGCCGTTGCCAAGGAACTGAGTCTTCTTTGTCTTCTCAGGCAAATAGATTTTTTCGATGCGTTGATGGGAAGGACGATCCACAATCTCGGCCCGTGCGGTGACTTCCTTAATCTCCTTTTTCTTCGCCGCCATAATTCCCTTCAGCGTCGCGTAACGAATCTGGCTGATGCCCGACTGGATCGTCAGCAGCGCCGGCTTTGGCATTGAATACCATTGATACCAGCCACTCTCCAGTTCACGCTTCACACGCAGCTCCGGGCCCGTGGCATCAACCTCGATCACGATCGTCGCGTGCGGAAAACCCAGCAGCTCGGCCATGATGACGCCTGTTTGCGCGTAACCGTAATCGTCTGACTGCAATCCCGTCATCACCAGATCAGGCTGTTCGCCGCGAATGGCTTCAGCCAATACCGAGGCCCCGGCGTACGGCGACAGGTGGCCCAGATTATCGCCGACCACATGAATGGCGCGGTCGGCTCCCCGGGCCAGTGCATCCTTGATCACACTCTTGGCGCGCTGCGGACCCATCGAACAAACAACAACTTCGCCGCCAACTTTTTCCCTGATCCGCAGTGCTTCTTCCAGGGCGTAGCCATCCGACTCGTTCACTTCGAATGATAGATCACCTTCTTCGATCCAGGTCGCTTCTTTGTTAATGCGCAAAATCGCGTCTTTGTTCGCGACCTGCTTCATCATGACGATTATCTTCATTATCTCTGTGCTTTGATCTTTGAACTTTGATCTTTGAACTTTGTGCTTTGAACTCGGAACTCTGTAGTTTCCTCAAACGGACCAAAACCAATGCCTGACGAAGCCCGAACAAAGAACAAAGCACAAAGTACTAAGTTCAAAGCCCTATTATTCTTCGTACCGTTTGAACAACAGTGCCGCGTTAGTGCCGCCAAAACCGAAGCTGTTCGACAGCGCGTAGTTCACTTTTGCTTCGCGAGGCTTATTGGGAACGTAATCCAGATCGCAATCAGGATCCGAGTTGACGTAATTGATTGTCGGCAGCAACGTGTTGCGATGCAGCGCCAGGACGGAAAAGACTCCTTCAATTCCGCCCGCCGCCCCCAGCAAGTGTCCGGTCATACTTTTGGTCGAGCTTACCGCCAGTTTATACGCGTGCTCACCGAAGGCCTTCTTAATCGCCATCGTCTCAAATTTATCGTTATAGGGCGTTGACGTTCCATGCGCGTTGATATAGCCCACGGCTTCCGGTTCGATTCCGGCATCCTTCAGTGTTCGCTGCATCACGCGAATTGCGCCCGAACCCGTATTGTCCGGCATCGTTATATGGAAGGCATCGGCGGTCATGCCATACCCGACCAGCTCGGCGTAAACACGGGCGCCGCGACGGCGCGCGAACTCCAGCTCTTCGAGAATCATTATTCCGGCGCCTTCGCCGATGACGAAGCCGTCGCGGTCCCGCTCGAAAGGACGCGAAGCGCTTTTAGGGTCGTCGTTGCGCGTGGAGAGGGCGCGCATCGCGGCAAAGCCCGCCACGCTCATGGGCGTGATTGCGGATTCGGCGCCGCCACAAATCATCACATCCGCGGCGCTGCGCTGGATGATCTTGAAACTGTCGCCGATGGCGTGGGCGCCGGCTGAACATGCTGTGGCCGTAGCTGAATTAGGTCCCTTGGCGTTGTGGCGGATGGAAACCTGTCCGGAAGCAAGGTTGACTATTGCCGAAGGAATAAAAAATGGCGAGACGCGGCCCGGGCCCTCGTTCAAAAGTTTCGAGTGCTCCCGCTCGATGGCCCAGAAATCTCCGATGCCACTGCTGATATAGGTGCCAACTTCCTCTGCGATGTCGTCGGTAACCTTCAGCCCGCTGTCGGTCATCGCCTCCTGAGCCGCAGCAACCGCGTAATGAATAAAGGCGCCCATCTTGCGCGCCTCTTTCTTCTCTACGTAATTGAGCGGATCGAAATCCTTAACTTCGCATGCGAAGCGGGTAGTAAACTTTTCCGCATCGAACTTCTTGATATAATCCGCGCCATTCTGGCCATCCAAAAGCGCAGACCATGTAGCCTCGACCGAGTTGCCCACGGGTGTAACCAGGCCGAGTCCGGTAACCACGACGCGACGTGTCAAAACTATAGCTCCTTATGAAACCAGCAATCCAAAAGTGGCGCGCAACGAACAAGAGCAACCAAGCCTCTTATCGTCAGCGTGTTCCACTCGTCAGTGCTACTTGGCCTTGTGCTGGTCAATATAGTTGTACGCGTCGCGCACGCTTTGAATCTTCTCAGCGTCCTCGTCCGGAATCTCGATTCCAAACTCCTCCTCAAATCGCATCACCAGCTCAACTGTGTCGAGCGAGTCTGCGCCCAGGTCATCAATGAAGCGGGCGTTGGGCGTGACCTCATTTTCATCCACGCCAAGCTCGTCGACGATGATTTGCTTTACCTTATTCTCGATCTCTTGATCGGGCATTTCCTTTTGCTCCTCTGAAGATTGATGAAAAAACTTTCTAACCTCTCAAGCGCGTATCAAGCCCTCTATCAACTGAGGCCCAATGCTGCCTGTGTTGCTTTCAAAGTCGCCGCGTCCTCAATATTGAAGCATCGTACGCTCCGGTCGATTTGCCTTAGCAAACCGCAAAGGACCTTCCCCGGTCCAACTTCGACGAAGGTATCTACACCTTCTCGAATCAACAACTCAATCGATTCAAGCCAGCGCACCGGCGCCGATACCTGGCGAATCAACGCGTCACGTGACTGCATTCCGCTGGCGATGGCAAGGGCGTCAACGTTAGTCACCAGCGGAGTGCTCAAATCGCTAAACTCGAGTTCTTCTAAATCCTGCGCCAGGCGCTGCTGAGCGGGCATCATCAGGGCGCAATGGAAAGGCGCACTGACATTAAGCCTGACCGCTCGTTTTGCCCCCCGCTCTTTCAAAAGAGCGATGGCTCTGTCGATTGCCTCCGCGTTTCCGGCAATCACCACCTGGCCCGGCGAGTTGATGTTTGCCGGACTGCAAACCTGGCCCTGCTTTGCCTCTTCGCAGGCGGCTGCTATGTCGGCCAGGTCGGCTCCGAGAATCGCGGCCATCGCCCCCACGCCGACGGGCACTGCCTCCTGCATGTACCGGCCACGAGCGCGGACTGACCGGAGTGCGTCACCCATCGTAAGTGATCCCGTCGCAACCAGCGCGGAATACTCACCCAGACTATGCCCCGCAACGTAGTCAGCCGCGGGCAACCCCTCGGTTCTCAAAACCTCAAGCGCCGCCGCCGAGACCGCCAAAATCGCCGGCTGTGTATGCTCGGTTAGCTGAAGGTGTTCAGCCGGACCTTCAAAACAAAGCCGCGAGATAGAAAAGCCGAGGGCGCGGTCTGCTTCTTCAAAGATCTTTCTTGCGGCGATAAAGTTATGCGCTAAATCCTTGCCCATGCCCGCGTATTGCGAGCCCTGACCGGGGAAAAGGTATGCCAGCCGGCCACTCATCTGCGCGACTGTAAACGAAAAGTCACCTTTTCCGTTTCCGACAATAGGGTTACGTTCTGCCTTTGCGCTTCGTAGCCATCAACCTTCGCAACGACGCGTCCACTTTGAGCGGCCAAATCCTTCAGCTTCACCCTTCCATGCGCATCCGCTTTGCGAAAGATTATCGCGCCATCTTTGGGAATGAAAGTCACGCAGGCATGTTTCAGCGGCCGTCCGTCTGCATCCTGCACGGCCACCAGGAGAGACCGCGCCCCGCCCTGGCCCACAACCAGTGGCGCGACCATCATCAAAGCAACCAGTGCCAGTGCGACTCTTCTAACCTTAATCATGAAACCTACCAGCGCATCACTGTTCCACCCCAGGTGACGCCGCCACCAAATGATGCCATCAAAATAATGTCGCCCTCTTTTACGCGGCCCGCCTCTACGCACTCATCCAACGCTATGGGAATTGAAGCCGATGATGTATTGCCATGCTGGGCAATATTCGAATACACGCGGGCATCCTCCACGTTGAGCTTATTGGCAACTGCGTCAGTAATGCGTTGATTTGCCTGATGCGGAATAAAAAGGTCGACGTCGTCAGCTTTCAATCCTGCTTCATCCAGCACTTCGCGAGAAATGTCTGCCATCGATCGCACAGCAACTTTGAACAGCTCGTTTCCCTTCATCTTGAAAAAATGGTCGCCGGCAGCGATAGTCTCCGCGGTAAACCCATGCTTCGTTCCGCCACCGGGAGCGAACAACTGCTCTTCGTACCGCCCATCCGATCTAATCCGGGACGCCAGAATGCCGCGTTCAGGCTCGACCGGTCCAACAATGGCAGCCCCTGCCCCATCGCCGAACAGCACGCAAGTGGCGCGATCGGTATAGTCCACGTAGCGCGTCAGAATTTCAGCCCCGATGACCAGGCCGTACTTCGTCTGGCCGTCGCGGATCATGGAATTGGCCATCGAAAGCCCGTAGAGGAAACCGGAACACGCAGCGACAATATCCATCGCCGCAGCCTTATGGGCCCCCAGCTCCGCCTGAATCAAACAAGCCGTAGCAGGCAGGATTTGATCGGGCGTAACAGTCGCACAGAGGATCAGATCGATTTCAGAAACGTCGATGCCGGCTCGCTCGATTGCCTCGCGGGACGCGCGCACGGCAAACTGCGACGTGTATTCCTCCGGCGCAGCTTTACGGCGTTGCTTGATTCCGGTCCTGGAAGTAATCCACTCATCCGAGGTCTCAACCATCTTTTCCAGATCGGCGTTTGTCAGAATGCCTTTCGGATAAGAATGGCCGGTACCCAGAATGCCCGCATTAACTTTTGACATTATTGGCCCGCTAATATGGTTCTCATTAAGCTCCGGCGGTGGACTTTTACACCGCCGCCGCAACCTGACTCATGTTCGCCTCGGCTATTCCGCGCTCTATAAGTTCGCTGGCGTGATGCCGGGAAAATTCCTTGACGCTGCGAATCGCGTTTCTAATGGCGCGCGCATTCGAGCTGCCGTGGGCGATAACCACAATTTGCCTTACGCCCAGCAGCGGCACGCCGCCATACTCGGAATAATCCAGGCGCTTCTTAATATTCTTGAAGGCCGGCTTGGCCAGCATTGCCCCCGCCTTCGTAACTGCGGAAGCGGTCAACTCTCGCTTGATCATAGACAGCATCGCATCCGTAAGTCCCTCCGACAGCTTCAGCATAACGTTGCCGGTAAAACCGTCAGTTACAATCACGTCAACTGCGCCGGTAAAAACATCGCGGCCCTCGACGTTACCGACGAAGTTCAGATTCCGCAAGCCACGTAATAGAGGAAAGGCCTCCTTGGTCAGATCGTTGCCCTTAGCTTCCTCTTCCCCGATGCTCATTAATGCCACGCAGGGCCGGGTGGTTCCCAGCACCGCGCGCGAGTAGGCGTCACCCATGACGGCGAACTGCGCCAGATGTTCGGGTTTGCACTCGGCATTAGCGCCGACGTCCAGCAACAGCGTCGGCTTTCCCGTCTTGGTGGGAATCATCGCGGCCAGCGCCGGACGATCCACGCCGCGCAACATGCCTATGACCATCTTCGCGGTAGCCATGGCGGCGCCGGTATTTCCCGCGGAAACAAAACCATCAGCGTGCCCATCGGCGACCAGCCGCGCCCCAATTCTCAAAGAACTTTTTTTCTTGCGCCGGACCGAGATTGCTACCGGATCGTCCATCCCTATGACTTCCGGCGCTTCAACAAACTCGATGCCGCGATGCCCATCGCCGCGCCAGCCGCAGCGGCGCAACTCCGGCTCGACCTTCTCGCGCTGCCCCACAAGTATGACGCCGATGCCCAGATCGCGCGTCGCCGCTAACGCCCCGTCGATCTCTGCCTGCGGCGCGTGGTCGCCGCCCATGGCATCCAGGACGACCTTGTCGGTAAGCGAATACCCATGCTTCTTGAGGGCTGGCACAGGACAAACTCGGTTCGCGGGTTAAGCCGACTGTTCTACTTGTACTACTTCACGATCCTTGTAGTAGCCGCATTTCGCGCAGACGCGATGCTGTAGCCGCGGCTCCTGGCAATTCGGGCACACGCTCGTCTGCGGTACCCGCAGGGCATCGTGCGCGCGACGTTTGCCCCGGCGAGCTTTCGAATGGCGGCGCTTTGGATTTGGCATAATTACTCCCTGTAAAGATTTCCGATCTTAGATTTCAGATCTCAGATTCCGGGTGTCTAAGTGACCTTTCATTAACCGCCGGCATTTGGCTGGTCTCCCGGTTTCAGTTTTCTGCGTCCAATCTTCGTACGCTCCGTGGCTCTATGGTGAATAACTCAAGGCAGAGTCCGGTAATCTCAGATCTCAGATCGCAAATCTGAGATCGCAAATCTAAAATCGTAAATCATCTAATGCCGCCCACCGCGGATCACGCGGGCGGGATTCACACTCGCAGTCCTTCAAGTTCTTGTCAATCCCACAAACTGAGCAAAGCCCCTGGCATTCTTCGCGGCAAAGAGCGCGAGCCGGCAAAGACAGGATCACTTGCTCTCGCACCAGGTCGTCCACATCGATGGATTCCCCGTCAAATACCGACTGCGCCAGATCCTTGTCCTGCAGCTCGGAAAGTTGTTCGGCTTCATAATTAACCGCCGGAACGTACTCAACGTCGAAGCCGGCGGCCAGCGGCAACGTCATAGCTTGCAAACATCTGTCGCACTCCAGTTCGACCTGCGCGGAAACCGTTCCCTGTAATCGAACCTGACCGTCGCCCCGCTGGAGGCTACCTCGAACTTCGGCCGGACCCGTCAATCGAGCGCGCTCGTCGTCAAGCGACAGTTCCCCAACCTCAAACACGTGGGCAAATCGACAGCCCGCACTATCCAGCTTATCAAGCTCAATTCGCATCGCCGAACCGCTCTGTTAACTCGGCCGATTTTTAGCACCTATCGCGCAAAAGGTCTAATTATAGCGGCCTAATGGTTAGTGTCAACGAGCCAAGCCAAGCCGCTAGTGTTCCTACATAGAACTGCTGCGGAGCGTCGGGTAAGGTTCTGAATTTTTATTCTTCAATAACGCCTACAAGAACACGCCAATTAATAGCCCCAACAAAGTGCCAGCAAGTACACCCAAAACTGTATAGCCAAATAAAACTTCACCCCAAGTCTGATATAGCGACATTGGCACGTCGGTGCCAGGTTCGCTCAATATCTTGCACAGCGCGGTTATATAAGATCGTACCGACGACCCAGCCCCCGACCATTCCTGTAGTCGTGGGCACTACTAAGGCCAAAACATATGCCGTCTTAGTTCTCATGTATTGTTACGTTGAAGGATCGCGCACTTTGGTCTTGTCCAACCCAGACGATCCTTCAGCCGCATCCTTCTCGCACCGTTCGTGCCACTTTCGCTCCAGCTCTGCAGTGTTAATGCTGCCCGCCTCAGCCAGCGCATCGACCAAAGTCTTCACCAATGTACGCGTCGCATAGGTGTTTTCGGACTGCCGCAAGAGAAGGGTCAATCCCCTCTCAAGCTTTTCAGCCATCCGCGCCAGCCTGTTTTCCAGAATCGACAACCGCTCGAGCAAATGTTCCTCGTGCGCAGTCGTCGCCTCGGCCGCATCATGCCTTATGGCAGCCGGCTCAACCACAATCATCAGACGTGTGCCGCAACGGGCGCAGAACTCCTGTCCCAGCGGGTTCGCCGCGCGGCACTTCTGACAATAGTGAGCGATTGTTGGTGGCTGCATCAGTGCTTGATTGTCGGCTGCATCAGTGTTTGATTCTCGGTGGCTGCATTCCTTATTTTTATATGAGATCTGAGATCTCAAATCTGAGATCTCAGATCTTCAAATCTCAAACTACAAACTCAGTACTCGTAAAACCCCCGCCCAGCCTTCCGCCCCAGCCATCCCGCATCCACATACCGCTTCAACAAAGGACAGGCTCGATACTTCGGATCGCCCAGCCCTTCATGCAGCACGTTCATGATCGCCAGGCATACGTCCAAACCAATAAAGTCTGCCAGGGTCAAAGGGCCCATCGGATGATTCATTCCCAGCTTCATGATGCCATCGATGCTTTCGCGTGTGGCTACGCCTTCGTGCAGCGTAAATATTGCTTCATTAATCATCGGCATCAGCACGCGATTAGAGACGAAGCCCGGCGAGTCCTGACATTCCAAAGGCGTTTTTCCCAGTTTCTCAGTTAACTCAACTACCTTTGCATGCGTTTCATCGGAGGTAGCCAAACCGCGGATGATTTCCACCAGCTTCATGACGGGGACAGGGTTCATGAAGTGCATACCGATAACCTTGTCCGGCCGCCGCGTTGCCGCTCCAAGTTTGGTGATTGAAATCGAAGATGTGTTGGAAGCCAGAATGGCGGATGGCCGCGTGACTTGGTCGAGCGATTTGAAAAGATCCGTCTTTACCTGCAGGTCTTCCGTAACCGCTTCGATAACGATGAAGGCACTCTTGAGCGAGTCAGCATCGTTAGCGGTTTGAATGCGCCCCAGGATCGCCCGCTTGTCTTCTTCCGGCAAACGGTCTTTATCAACGTCGCGTTGCAAGCTCTTATCGATCGCCGTCATGCCACGTTTCAGAAATTCATCGGCGACGTCCCGCAGCACGACCTGATAACCGGCGCGCGCGGCCACCTGAGCAATGCCATTGCCCATCGTGCCGGCCCCCACTACTCCGATAACCTCATTCAAACTCATGCGCTCGAATCCGGCATTAACGCCAATCAGGCGGCTGCGCCGGCGGAATGTATTCCGGCTTCTTTTCTGCTTCTTTTCGAGAGTTCCAATTCGCGGGCGGCTGCGCTCCATGCAATGCGTCGCGCATCTGGCCCACTTGCCAGGAAAACTCATTTCGCGAATACATCTGGCGGCCCTTCTCGCCAAAGAGAAACCAGAATGTATAGACCCCCAATGCAGTCCCCATCGGTATGCTCATCAAAGCCAGCCCCGCTGAGATTGCCCCGGCAACCTTGCTCCACTGCTTCCTCTTCAGGAAGCCATACCCGGCAACGAAAGGCGGAATCGTCAGAACGAGCGTGAAAACGAAAACGATGATTCCGATGACCGCGAACAAAGCTGCCGGCGGGGCATCAGAACCTGAAGACGCATAGGGGATTGTGATGCCCATGATCAGAAATACGAAGAGCATTACAACCAGACTAAGCGCGTGCATTCCGCCATAGACCAGATGCATAATCCCCAGAAGCTTGTTGTGCTCTTCAGCTTGCATAAAACTTCCCGGCCCGGAAACCTTTATCTTTCCACCGCCATCGCCACCGCGTTCCCGCCCCCTAAACACAACGCAGCCAGCCCCCGGTGCGCGTCGCGTCGCTTCATCTCGTAAAGCATTGTGGTCAGCAGGCGCGAACCTGATTGTCCGATCGCATGGCCCAACGCCACCGCTCCGCCATTGACGTTGACTCGTTCCGGATCAAGTTTCAATTCTCGAATTATGGCAACCGCCTGAACAGCGAAAGCTTCATTCAGCTCGATCAGATCGACTTCACCGAGTGACCAGCCGGCTTTCTTCAGCACCCGCGTGATCGCCTCCACCGGCGCCATCATCACCAGCTCAGGCTGAATGCCGGAGGTTGCCTGCGCCACAATGCGGGCCATTGGTTCGATTCCCATCAAGCGTGCTCTTTCCAACGACGTCACCACTACTGCCGAAGCGCCGTCATTAACGCCGGGCGAATTGCCCGCCGTTACGGTGCCGCCCTCCTTCTTGAAGGCCGGCTTTAGCTTTGCGAGTGCTTCCAGCGACGTATCATCGCGCACGGTTTCGTCCGTATCGAACAGGACGGGCGCACCTTTCTTCTGCAGAATCTCGATCGGGAGTATTTCGTCCTTGAACTTTCCGGTTGCGATGGCTGCGGCCGCCTTACGATGGGAGTTAAGCGCGTACTCGTCTTGTTCCGCGCGCGTGACGTGATATCGCTCAGACACTATCTCGCCTGTGTTCCCCATGTGGTAATTCTCGAAGGCGCACCAGAGACCGTCGTTAATCATCGCATCCACCAGCGCACCATTGCCCAGGCGATAACCTTCGCGGGCTTTGGGAAGCACGTATGGCGCGTTCGTCATTGATTCCATGCCGCCGGCCACCACGACCTCAGCATCGCCGAGCTGAATTCCCTGCGCCGCCATCATCACTGCTTTCAAGCCGGAGCCGCAAACCTTATTAATCGTGACCGCGGAAACTCCGAAGGGAATGCCACCACGAAGCGCCGCCTGGCGCGCGGGATTCTGGCCCAACCCGGCCTGGATCACGCAACCCATGATCACTTCATCGACATCCTCCGGCGCGACCCTCGCACGCTTGACGCTTTCACGCACGACCATTGCGCCAAGATCGGTAGCCGCGAAGCTCTTCAGCGCGCCCTGAAACTTTCCCACTGGCGTGCGTACTGCGCTGATGATTACTGGTTCTCTTATTTCTGGCATCGAACTCTCGCCTCTTTGGAGCGCGGTGGCAAGCGTAGCGCGACACCGCTTTGGATTTCACTCTCCGGCGGTAACGGATTACTGGTGCGCGACATTTATCCAGCCCGGACGCTCCCAGCTTATCGATAAACCCACGCTTTAATGGCTCGTCTTCACTATTTACCATTACAACTATCGTGTCAAGCACGTCCTATCGCGGGGTCAGAAGTCAGAAGTCAGCAATCAAAAGTCAGAAAGATTTTCCATATATCATTTTTCATTTCCCATTTCTCATTGGCTTGGCGACGGGCCTGCTGGGCCCGTCAGGTCCCCTCGGCTTATCAATGGCAATTGAGAAATGACAAATGATATATGGAAAATCGTTCTCCCCCTCTGACTTCTGACTTCTGGCCTCTGGATGTTAGACTCCCGCCGTAATTCAACCTCGTAAGCGGCAACGGAAGACAAAGCATGCAGGCATTGATACTCGCCGGGGGCAAAGGCACACGGCTTCGCCCACTTACCGTTTATACTCCGAAACCAATCGTTCCTATTTGCAACCGTCCTTTTCTCCTTTATCAGATCGACACACTGCGGCGCGCGGGCATCACCGACATCACCCTTTCACTATCGTACCAGCCGCAAAAAATTGAACAACAGCTCGGCGACGGCTCGGATTATGGAGTCAAACTCAAGTACACAGTCGAGCCGCAACCCATGGGGACTGCCGGCGCTTACAAGTTTGCGGAAGAACTGATTCGCGAGCCCACCGTTGTTTTCAATGGCGACGTCCTAACTGATCTCGATCTGAAGACGGTCATTCGCGAGCACAAAGAACGTAAGGCAATGGCGACGGTCGTCCTGGCTCCAGTCGAGAATCCCAGCGCGTATGGCCTCGTAGAAACCGAAAAGGACGGCCGGGTACGCCGATTCCTGGAAAAGCCAAAGGCCGACGAAATTACCTGCAACACGATTAACGCCGGCACCTACGTTTTGGAGCCGGCGGTGCTCGATCTTATTCCGGCTGGAGAGAGCCACTCATTCGAGTACGGACTCTTTCCCAAACTGCTGGAACGCAAAGAAGCGTTCTACGCGCATATCCCGCAGCGTACGTACTGGATGGATATTGGCACGCCGTTACGCTACCTGCAGGCCCATCATGACCTGCTCGCGAATCGAGTGACGCGAATTCACATCAAGGAGCGTCGCGCCGAGTTTGACGCCGCAACGATGGCCGAGATTGATGAGTTATCGATGATCGGTAGCGACTGTACGGTCAAGCCAGGCGCCCAGATCATAAACTCCGTCCTCGGCCCGGGCTGCTATCTGGAAGAGCGAGCGCGCGTGGAAAACTCCGTGGTCTGGTCGCATACACGGATAGGCACCAGTGCCGAGATCAAGAACGCAATAGTCGGGCGAGGTTGTCACATCGGCCGCTCGGCAAAGGTCGCGCCGGGAACCGTGCTGGGCGATAAGACTTCCCTTACGGATTACACCCAGACCGGCGCCTGGTAGTTCGAGAAACTAAAAGTTGCCCGCTCGTTGATGCGAATTTGTTTAGAGTCGGGCAAATGCCCGACCAAGCGGGCAGTAGCCCGCTTCTAAACACAGCAACGAACCTAAGCACAGATATGACCGACGCCCCTGACCCAATAAAATTCGGCACCGACGGTTGGCGCGCAGAGATCGCCCGGGCCTTTACGTTTGCCAACGTCGAGCGGGTGGCCCAGGCCTATGCCGATTATCTGGCGTCAGAGCTTAAAGGAGCGCCGTCTGAATCTCTGGTTGTGGTTGGCTACGACCGTCGCTTTCATTCGGAGAATTTCGCGCAGCGCGCTGCCGAGATTTTAGCCGGCAACGATTTTCAAATCGCGCTGTTCAGTGAAGCTGTCCCCACTCCCATCGTTTCATGGGCCGTGAAAGATCAAGGCGCCGCAGGCGGGATCATGATCACCGCATCGCACAATCCCGCTGAGTTCAATGGTTTCAAGATCAAAGCGCCCTGGGGCGGAAGTGCTTCTCCGGAGACCACCTCGGCAGTGGAGGGGCTGGTTGATGCTTCGCATGTACAGCGAAAGGAATTTGTAAACCAGCCGGATGACGAACGCCTGCGGAATTCCATCGAAAGCTATCGCGCTCAGGTGCAATCGTATTTTGATCTCGATCGGCTGAAGCAGGCGCAGCTCTCAATCATCATCGATCCCATGCATGGCTCGGGCGGGACCTGGGTGGAGAGCTTTCTAAACGGCGGCAAAATCAAGCTCGAGACAATCCGCGCATATCGCGATCCCTTGTTCGGCGGCGTCAATCCGGAGCCCATCGATCGAAACCTGGCAGCATTGAAAGAACGTGTCACAAAAACAGCTTCGATTGTAGGACTGGCAACGGATGGCGATGCGGACCGCGTAGGAGCGGTCAATGATCTGGGCGAAACCATGACCATGCATGAAGTCGTGCCGCTGATACTGCTTCATCTGGCTCGCGACCGGAAAATGACCGGGGCTGTAGTGCGCACCTTTTCACAGTCAGTACTGATGAAACGTATCGCCGAGGCTCTTGGTCTGAAGCTCTACGAAACACCGATTGGCTTCAAGTACGTGGCCGACCTGATGCTGCGCGAAGATATCCTGCTTGGCGCCGAAGAATCGGGCGGCATAGGCGTCAAAGGTCACATCCCTGAGCGCGACGGTATATTGAATTCGCTGCTTCTGCTCGAGGCGATTGTTGCCGCCGGCAAACCTCCATCTGAAATGGTCCATGAAATGCACCGCGAATTCGGGGAGTTTCATTTCGATCGCCGGGACTTGCCGATGGAAGTGAAGCGCGGCCAGGATTTCGTCGAGCAACTCGCCGCCAAACCACCAACCAAAATCGGCGGCGATAAGGTGTCAGAGGTCGAGACGATGGACGGGACGAAGCTCTTGTTTGCAGACGAGTCATGGCTTCTGTTTCGCCAATCAGGGACTGAGCCGGTGCTGCGGATTTATTGCGAAGCAACCTCGAAGGAAAAGCGCGACCGGCTCCTCGACGCCGG